>CAXTJC010000375.1:0-3695 GCA_964244225.1 uncultured Acidobacteriaceae bacterium | reverse complement strand
TGGCCCGCATAATCCGAAAGCAAACCATAGCTAGACCCAATTCAGAGCCTTAAGATCTGCCACCTCGCTCAACAAAGCCGTCATCTCGACCGCAGCGCGCAGCGGAGAGAGCCCTGTATTTCGTTCCACCCGCACCCTCAGCCGAGCGCCACTCCCCATGAGCCTCCTACGGCAAATGCTTTGCTGTTCTTTCCATTCCGCGCAGCGCGAAGAACCTGCTTTTCGTCCGGACCGGCTCATCTTTCCTGATCCAGCCCGCAGACCTCAGTTCGTCCCAGGGTTCGTCACCCACGCCAGCCAGGCCTTCGCCGACACCGCATCCGGCATCCACGCCGTCTCTATCCCGCCTCCACCCGCTCCCAGCCCGGCAAACGAAAAGTCAGCGTCCATCTCACCCTGCGCATCCACCGTCCCGTCCGGTATCGCAACGAAGGTCACTGGCACCGCCGACGCATTGCCGCCAGCCGCAATCGCCGCCAGCCACGGCAGCAGGATGGAGCGCGTCGACAGGCTGCAGCAGTGGTCGGTGTTGTTCTGCACCCCATAGCCCCACCGCGCCCCCATCGCCTGCCCGCGCTTGAAGTACCGGTAGCTCCGCGACGTCCCGGACTTATCATCCTCGGCGTTCGTCAGCACCAGCGTCGGAATAGCCGCCGAGGCTGCCGTCACCACCACAGTATCCAGATCCGTATACGCCGACCCCGCCGCATATAGCATCACTCCCGCCAGTCTGTCCGGCCACACCGTCTCCATCGTCGCCGAGAGCACCCCCGCCGCGGAGAACCCAAACAGCACCAGTGGCGCCGACGTCAGCTCCGCATGCCCCGTCGCCATCGCAAACTTCTGGAGCGCGACCTCGAGCGTCCGCGCCGGTCCCTTCGCCGCGTCCGCCTGCAGATCGCCGGTCGATCGCGCATCGCACTCGTGAGCCCACAGAATTGCGAAGTGCAGCATCGCCGCCATCGCCCGCACGCTCGCATCCTCCATCACCTGCGCCGTATCGCTGCGCTCAAAGATCACCAGCACCCCCTTGAGCACGCCGGCAGGTTGCGGCACGGCCGGCTGCGGCACAGCCTGCTGCAGCCCGATCAGTTCGTACCGGCATGGTCCCGCCAGATCCTCACCCGGTAGCGTCGCAACACTCCCACCCGTATCCGCCAACCCGCTGCCGCACCCCGTCACGCCAACCAGCGGAAGCACCCCCAGCAGCAGGCTCAGAGCAGTGCGGCGCAGGATTGCATGGCGCAACACGCTCGATCCGTCAGACCGCGGATCCTGCTTGGCGGTCGCATCGCAGACTGGCTTCAACTCCATTGCAGGGTTGTATCACGCGATCAGGATCCCACACGATCCTCATTCTATAACCATGCAAGAACGTGGAAGAACGCCCCTCTACACGCCAGAACGTGCCTTCTGCGCCCACAAAACGTGCTTTTCGAGACGCTTTGCAGCCTCCTCAAGCCACAACACCCAAGACCACGGAGGTAAGATCAGGAGACCCATGAAGATCGTACTCGCCGAAAAAGTCTCCGCCTCCACCCTTGCGGTTCTGCAGGCCGAACCTGGCTGGCAGGTCGTCACCGCCGACAAGATCAAGTCCAGCCTGGCCAGTGAATTAGCCGACGCCGACGCGCTCGTCGTCCGCTCCGCCGTCCAGGCCGATGCCGCCCTGCTCGAGCACGCGCCTAAACTGCGCGTCATCGGCCGCGCCGGCGTCGGCGTCGACAACATCGACACCGAGGCCGCCACCCGCAAAGGCATCGTCGTCATGAACACCCCCGGCGCCAACGCTGTCGCCGTCGCCGAGCTCACCCTCGGCCTCATGATCGCCATGGGCCGTAAGATCAACGCCGCCAACACCTCCATGCACGGCGGAGCCTGGGACAAGAAGTCCCTCCAGGGCACGGAGCTGCGCGGCAAAACCCTCGGCATCGTCGGTCTGGGCCGCATCGGGCTTGAGGTCGCCCGCCGCGCCCGCGCCTTCGGCATGGAGATCATCGGCTACGATCCCTTCATCGCACCCGTCATCGCCCGCGAGAACGAGGTCATCCTCGTCCCCATCGACGACATCTTCAAGGAGTCCGACTATCTCACGCTGCACGTCGGCCTTACCTCACAAACCGAAGGCCTCATCAACAAGCAGTCCATCGCCATCATGAAGCCCGGCATCCGCATCGTAAACTGCGCCCGCGGCGAGCTCATCGTAGAGGAAGCTCTCGCCGAAGCCCTCGCCAGCGGCAAGGTCGCCGGTGCCGCGCTCGACGTCTTTCATCAGGAGCCGCTCAAGAACTCTCCCTTCTTCGCCCTCGACAACTGCCTGCTCTCGCCCCACATCGGCGGCGCCACCGACGAAGCGCAGGAGGCCATCGGCATCCAGCTCGCCCGCCAGGTCCGCGACTACCTCAAGCTCGGCGTCGTCCAGAACGCCGTCAACGTCCCCTCGCTCACCCACGAGGAGTACCTCGAGCTGGCGCCCTACATCGAGATGGCCGGCCGCCTCGGGCAGTTCCTCGCCCACGCCACCCCAGGCAACCTCGAGAACATCCAGATCACCTACACCGGCCGCATCGCAACCGGTAAGACCGACCTCATCCGCAATGCCGCCATTGCCGGCATCTTCTCTGAGTCCGACAGCTCCGAGTCCGCCAGCGGCACAACCTCCGGCGCGAATCGCATCAACGCCGCCGCCATCGCCGCCGAACGCGGTATCCGCATTCAGGAAGACAAGCGGGAGATCGTCTCCGGCGGCGCCGGCTCCGTGCTCAAGCTCATCCTGCACTCCTCTGAAGGCGACGCAGCCGGCTCTGCCACGGTTCTGCACGGCAGCTCGCCGCGCCTGCTTACCCTCGATGGCATCGACATTGAAGCGCCCCTGCACGGGACGCTGGTCGTCATCCGCAACCACGATGTGCCGGGCGTCATCGGCCGCATCGGCACCATCCTCGGCGAGCAGGGCCTGAACATCGCCAACTTCGCTCTTGGGCGCGGCGCCGAGACCGAGCAAACCGCGCGCACGCAGCGGGTTCCGCAAGGCCAGGCCCTCGCCGTCGTTCAGATCGACGCCCAGTCCACCCGGCAGGCAAACAGCGCCGTCGAAGCCCTGCGTAAAGTGGAGGCTGTGGCCAGCGCCCGCCTGGTAGAACTCGGCTCGCTCTAAGCCTTAAAGGAGACTCTGATCAAGTCCTTTGCTTTCTTCCATTCCGAGCAATGCGAGGAACCTGCTTTTTGTTCGGACCAGCGAAGACACGTCTCCCGAAAATAAGGTTCTTTGACTAATCAGGCCTTCCCGAAGCTTTAAGACATGTCTGCGGGCTGGATCCGCGGACACCATCTTCTCTCGAAAGAACCAGTCATGGCTGAAATGATCCGGGAGTCGATCACCACCGCGCGTGGCTCAACCATGGGTGAAAAGCGCATCTTCCGTGTTCTCGAGCAGGCTCTTCAACCCGACGCGGACTTCGTCGTATGGTACGAGCCCAAGGTTGCACACCGTCGGCCAGACTTTCTCATCTGGGCTCATCGTCTGGGCTTGGTCGTCATCGAAGCCAAGGATTGGAATCTCGACTCCCTTAAAGTGCTTACCCCTGATCGCTGGACGCTCTTTCACGGTGACATCGAGAAGGTTCATGAGAGCCCTGTAGAGCAAGCCCGCAGTTGCGCCTTCCACTACAAAGACCTCCCCAGTCGCGCACCGG
>CAXTJC010000374.1:0-3703 GCA_964244225.1 uncultured Acidobacteriaceae bacterium | reverse complement strand
GGCGCCGGCGGATCCGGCGGCGGGGGCAGCCGCAGGGCCGGCACCTGCAGCCGCAGCACCGGCGGCGGCTCCGGCACCCGCGGGTCCGGCGGCAGGGGCAGCTACGGCACCGGCGGCTGCAACACCGGCTCCACAGAACTAAGTATCCGGCTGCGGTTCCGAACGGAGCCGCAGCCTCTCCTCTCCCCGCAACTCCACGCCAGAGAAGCACTCAGCTTCCAAACGAATTGCTCACACGGCCGTTCCCCGATTGTTCGCGGCCGCTTTAGGAGGTTCAGTGTTCAAACGACTTCTTCTTTTGGTTAGTCTGGCGGGCAGCATGCAACAGATGCTGCATGGGCAGGCTTCGCCAACAGCATCCCGCAGGGGAGATGCCCTGGTAGGCGGCGGCTACAGCACGGCCGCGTCCGACTACGGCGTTCGCTTTACCGGGTACAACATCTATGGCGACTTCGACTTTACACAGCATATCGGTGTCGAGGGCAGGTTCAACTATGTGAAGGCGCCGTCGCCCTCCATTCTCTACGAGAAGACGTACGAGGTTGGCGCACGGTACTTTCGCACCTACGGGCCGCTGGTTCCGTACGGCAGGATCATGGTGGGCCGCGCCGTCTTCAACTACCCGCCCTGCTTCGGTCCCCCGGCCGATCAGAACGTGGCATGCGCCAATCTTGCCTACAATGAGGCCGCATTTGGCTTCGGCACCGATACAAAGGTGCGGGAGTGGCTGTATGTGCGGGCAGACTACGAGTTCCAGCACTGGTTCAGTTTCAAAGGGACGCCCACCAGCACGCCCGATTCGCTTGCGCCTACGGTCTTTACGATTGGCGCAGCGTATCACTTCCGCTAAAAACAGAACGGCGGAGCAGGACGCCCACGCGCCGCTCCGCTATTTCCTTGTTGCAACTCTGCGAACTTAGAAGTGGTAGGCTACGCCGACGGTCGGCATGGAGATGACCTCATATCGGTTCGTCTGCAGATTCGTCAAGCTGAAGTCAGGCGCTTTGACGGCAAACCCGCGATACTGCACACGGACATCGAAGCTGGGGCTGACTTCGTACGCGACGCCTGCGCCAAACATGGCGCCGATTGCTGTGGTTCGCTTCAGGTCAAGACTGGTTGAAACATTATCGCGAATCGCCCCGAAGAAGATGGCAGCGGGTCCGACTTCCGCGAAGGGACTGAAGTTATGGAAGTTGAAGCTGTACACATAGGCAACCGAGAACTCCTGCTGCCGGGTGTGAACCCGAAAGTTGGGCAGGAAGTTGGTATTGAACCGGGTCGAGTACTGAGAGAAGGAGTAGTTGGCTTCAGCAGCGCTGCGTGGGGTCAACATGTAGCGATAGCTACCGAGGAAACCTACGGTGGAGGTTGCGGACTCCCGTACACCGCCTGTGCCGTTTACTGTGGGTGCGAAGACACCAATTGCGCTTACACTTGCATCCTGCCGGCTCTCCTGCGCTAAACCGGCGGCGGCTGATGCCATCAGCACGCCCAAAACCATCGTCTTCATCATGCGTTCGTAGTCCCCTCGCAGCCTTACACTCCAACCTCGATGACACCTTCGTGAGGGTGACATCCACTCTCAAGCAGGGATCCAAAGACTCGATCCCGGACACGATGGTTGGTGGAGCTTAGCTCACAACTATTGTACCTGCACAGGCAGGAGAGGACCGGGAACCGGAGCACAACGAGAGCAGGCCGGCCAAGTCTGGCCAGCCTGTCTGAAAAACGTGTGCGTGTATTCCGCGAGTGGTTTGAAGGTTACTGAGCCGGTGGCGGAGGCGGCGCGTCATGATCGCCTTGCATGCGCTCGTGTCGCTTTGCTTGCATGGCATCGAACTTGGCTTTCTGATCGTCGTTGAGCACAGCTCGCGTCTTATCGTTCTCCGCCTTATGTAGATCCATCATCTTGGTGCGGCGATCCGCGCCCTGAAGCGAGCTGTCTGAGCGAATGGCCTGTGCCTGGGTCTGATTGTCTGCCTGGATGCTCTTGATCTGCGTGACTTGGTCGGGCGAGAGGTTCAGACGCTTGGTCATCATCTGCAGCATGTGCGCCTGACGCTCGGCGGGGTCGCCGTGCTGTCCGCGCGGCGGTGGGCCGCCATCCTGCGTGCTGGGCGGCGCGGCAGAAGGGTCGCTCTGCTGAGCGAGAAGAGAGACGGGGGCAAGGGCGAGGCTGAAGACCGCCATGCGCGCCATATACGAGAGAGCTGTTCCCTGCTGGACTTTCATAGATCCTCCTTGGTGCGGAAGGCGACCGCCTGATGCGATCGACCTACTTCTGTAGTAACAGCGCGATGAGGAAAATGTTTCGTTCGGGCTCAGGATTGGCTTCTGTGAACCGAATGTTATCGATGGCGTTCCGCTGTGAAGCAATACGGATCGCCGCGCTTTTCGGCGAAATGCTCGATGGTGCTGAGGAAGGCGATCGCGGCATGGGAGAGGCTGGCCTGGCGCCGATGAACGACGCGAAGGCGGCGCTCCAGCGTGAGCTCCGGCACGGCAACCCGGACGAGACTGCCGCTGGCGAGCTCTGTGCGCACGCAGAGGCCGGGCACGAGGGCGACGCCGCCGCCCATCTCCACAAAGCGCTTGATGGCCTCAAGTGAGGGAAGTTCCACGCCCATATTCAGGGGCGTTCGGTGCTGCTTGAAGGCCTGCACCACCTTCTGCCGCAAGGGGGAGGCGATGATGTGCGCGATGAAATTGGAGGAGCGGAGATCGCGGATGGAGACCACGCCGGAGCGGGCGAAGGGATGGCTGGGGTTGACGACGAAGGCGAGCTCATCGCGATAGACGAGGGTGGAGCTGAGCTGCGGATCTTCAGGGCGAAAGGAGAGCAGGCCGAGCTCTACGGTGTGCATAAGGAGATCGTCGGGGATACGGCTGGCGAGCGAGCGCTGCACGGCGACTTTGATGCGGGCGTTCTTTTTGCGGAACTCGGAGAGCAGCGGCAGCAGATAGAGGCAGGTGTACTCATTTGCGGCGATGCTGAGCTTGCCGGTGTGCAGGGCACGCAGATCGCCGATGGCGCCGGTGGCCTCGGACCGGAGATTGAGCATTTTGAGTGCGTACTCCCGCAACACCTCTCCCGCAGCGGTGAGGGTGCCGTCGCGCGAGCTGCGTTCGAATAGAACTTCGCCGAGTTCGGACTCAAGCTTGGCAATGGCCTGGCTGACAGCCGGCTGCGTACGGTGCAGGCGCGAGGCAGCACGGGAGAAGCTGCGCTCCTCAGCGACGGCGAGAAAGGTTTCCATCTGCGTCAGTTCCATGAGAGGTCCTGATTTCTGTATTACCGCTGCAAGCTCAACAGATTAGTTTTACTGATAGCACAGACGACCGGCATAAGAAACCATTATGCTGTTAGCAAGCAGGAAAGGTACACGGGATGACCGAACAGAACAAGGCGAAAGCGACTGAACTGACAAAGACCGAGCCGGATCGGACAGTGACCGGACCGGATCGGGTTCTCTTCTTCGACACCACGCTGCGCGATGGAGAACAGAGCCCCGGGTGCACGATGCACCACGAAGAGAAGCTGCGGATGGCGCACCAACTGGCCACGCTGGGTGTGGACATATTGGAGGCGGGCTTTGCCATCGCGTCCGAGGGAGATGCCGCATCGATTCGCGCCATTGCCCGTGAGGTAAAGGGGCCGCGGATCACATCGCTCGCCCGGTGCCGACGGCCGGATGTAGAG
>CAXTJC010000373.1:0-3735 GCA_964244225.1 uncultured Acidobacteriaceae bacterium | reverse complement strand
TTATTTCTTTTTGCTCTCCTCTGCCTGACGTTGCGCCACCCATCCTGCTAACAACTCCTCCAGCAGGTCAGACATATCCGGGCCGCCATGCGCCTTGCCAAGCTCATAGTTGGCCTCGTTGAGAGTCTTGATCTTCAGGTAGCCGCCCCAGGCCCGATACTCCGGGTCCCGACTCTTGGCTCCCTGCTTGAGTGGGCGTCCTCGCGTACGGGTCGTCTCAGTTTCCGCAACGGACGTACCTGTCCCAAGACTCTTCAGACCCTCGAACTGGCTAGGCGCTTTTTTTGACGCGGGCATAGGTCACAATTTCCTTTCCGACTGCTTCATAGGCTTCCCAAGCTCTGGCTGCTCTGGAGTCGTCCGCTTTATCCACGATGCAGCCGCTTGCGGATGCCTTCGAGAAGGCTTTCAATCGCGGCACCATGTTCTTGAACACCGGCACCTTCAACTCATCCAGTAGGGTCTTGAGTTGTTGCGCCTCTGTCTCAGGTGGTGGTGGAGCCTTGGTGATGAGAACGCGGTACCGGTTCTCATTCATACGCTGTAACGCTTCGATGGTTTGCCGCAAACCTGCTGTGTCAAGCGCCAGCGGTACGGCTGGGATGATGAGCAGGTCACAACCCTCGGCCAGGGCCTTCAGGTCTTTCTCGGTCGGCTGCTGCCCCGTATCGACAACGCTATGCTTGTACTTTCCAGCAATCTTCATTGCCGATGCCACGTCTGCAACAGCGAACGGGAAGCCTTCTCCCCGTTCGCTCCATTCGGTTGCATTGCGCGTTCGATCTCCGTCCAGCAGCACCGTCGGAGCGATTGTGTTGAGGTACGCCGCGATGTGCACCGCAGTTGTGGTCTTTCCCACGCCTCCCTTATAACTCGCAACGGCTATATGCATGATTCACCTTTCTTACAAAATACATTGTGATCTATTCATTTAGGAATAAAGATGGAAAAGGAAAAGTTGCCGATATCGGCACCTCGGCCCGAACTCTGAGCTTGGTACGTGGCTTGGAAGCGCTGCGTGGCACCTAAGCCGCCAAAGGGAGGGCGGAGGCGTCCTCCGCCTCTATCGCCTTCTCGCTCTGCCCCTCGATCTTCTCAATGATCTGCCGCGCTGTCTTTGCGATGATCTGCATGGATGCGGTCAGCATCTCCCCGGTGACGCCGTACGTTGCGAGATAGAACCGGCTTCCGGGTTGCATGCCGTAGTGCGTTAGAACGGCGTAGGCCACGGCTTCGGCCTCCAGCTCGCGTTGCTGCTTGCCTTGGCTGCGGTCCTCTTTGTGGAGGAGTTCATGGGCGAACTCGTGAACGAGGGTTCCACACGTGGCCGCGATTCCCTGCCGCTCGTCGATGTCGATAGAACCGCCTTTGCTGAGGCCCTGAATGCCGCCGCCAATAACCCTGTAGACCAGCGCGATACCCTCGGCACGTATTGCACCCTCGATCTGGGGAAGCAACTCCTCCCCGCCTTCGGTGGCGTCATGCGCGGGAGGCTTCGGTAGCTCCTCGCCTTCGGTCTGGGCGATATCGAAGACCGTCGTAGCGCGGAATCCCCGGAGCCGACGTACATCCGCGTTCTCTGCGGTGGCTTCCTTGTCCTTGCCGATGATCGGGGCCAGGATGTAGATCGCCTTCTCCCCTTTGCGAACCTGCCGTTTCATCTCCTGCCATTTGCCGTATCCGGCCACACGGGAAGCCGTGGGGCATTGGGTTGCAATCAAAAGCTGGTTCCCGAACGAGTATGTATAGAACTTGCTCATCGTTGTCAGCCATGCCCGAAAGGTGACGTCCTGCTTGGCCCCGTCAGTCTCGGCAGCGAGAGCGGTTACGGCATCTGCGATGGTGGTGGAGAGAGTTTCGGCTTTGGCAGTTACGCTCATCGGATTTCCCCTGTGTGGCTTCTGGTTCGGGCAGTGTTCCCGCACTGCCGGGTGGTGTTCTTAGAGAGGGCCTTCTGTCCCCCTCTCTGTTTGTAAGTATACTCCAATCTACCTTATTAGCAAGCTAATAATTAATATAACTGGATATATTTATTGTTGCCTTATCAGTCCGTGCGGGCCGCTCGCCCGCTCCACTACTACTCGGATCGGAACGCGAAGCATGGCTCGCAACGCGAGACATTACAGGAAGGGTTGGTTTTTTGTTGCCGACGTTCTTGGGAGGCTTCCACTAGACCCCCATGGAGCCGATGTCCTTTCCTCGCGTCTCTCTCATACATTTTCCTTCCTTCATAGCGCGTTGCTGTTGCTTGTTCTTGGGGCGACGAAGCCGATCCTGAAGGGTCCGAAGGACGATGGCCGGGGCGTTGCGGGGTGTCCCCGCAGAGAGGGTGACGGAAGATGTGGGCCGGTCTTTTCGCCGGCGCACCTCTGCAGTCAGGGGGAGACTTTCCCCTCCTGGGTTTAGCGTCTAGTTCGTGACCCACACTGCTTCATCAAGATGCATCTTCCCTTGGCGAACTGCAACAGGCCGCGTGTCGTCCGTCCTGGCTAACTGAGCGATTCTGAGCAATTGAGGGGTGGTGAGCGTTGTCCGGGACAGCACCCGAAGATCCGTATAGTGCCCTCCATGCAGGCTCCAGTCGTTAGAGCCGATACGTTTTCCGGAGTTCACGAGGAAGTGAGCGAGGTTCCCGGCGGTGAGCCGTACCGTAGACACGATGCAGAGCAGATGGCCGTCAAAGTGACCCTCCCACACCATCACGTCGGCCTTTGAGGTCTTGCTGTTGAGGCCCCTGGCCGTCGCACCGATCTGGACAAAGTGATCGCGCCAGCGGTTCATGACTGCACCTCCGGGGTCTCCATGGGCGAGAGAGCGTCGCCTTTCTTGTGGCGGCGGCGCTCTCGAGGCCGTGCCCACGGTCCAGCTCGGCGGAAGAACTGGTGAACGGCGGCATCTAGCGCAAGACGCGCTGCGTGGAGGTCGTAAAGGCTGTAGCAGGTAGAACAAGCTCCCTTGATTCCGCCTCGGCCTTCTTTCTCAGGGTTATAGCGTGGGTGACGCTCGCACTTGGCCGACACCCGTTCACGAACTGACAACTTGTAGGAAAGCTTGTACATGACTCGTCCTTTTTGGTCGCAGGGGGGAGCGGGGCCGGGGAAGCCCCCGGCCTCGCTGTCGCGGTTGGGTTAGGCTTTGCGCTTGATTTGGGTGGGCTGTGCGTTCTTCTTCGGGGAACCTTTCGCAAGGGTGAGGGCGGCCAGTTTTGGAGAGAAAGCAGCCTCGGCCTCGGAAAGGTGGTCAATCTCGTGCTCTCGGGGGATGTCGCGGTGTCCCGAAAGCGCAAGCCGGATGGCGACGGCGGTTAGCTCTAGATCACCCAAGCCGTCGATGGCGGTGGTCAGAACTTCCTCTGCCGAACGTCGATCGTCCTGAGCGTCCCCATTCACTTCCACGGCTAGGTCATCTGCGAAGGAATAGGGGTCTAGGTGTACAAGGGCTCTGAGGAGTGCGCGTAGCTGGACAGCGTTGAACACCGGGGGAGCGGCTTTCACGATGCGCTGAAAGCTAGTCTCCCGCTTCGCCTTCTGCTTCTGGATTTGCACCCGGCGCTTTTCGGCCTCGGCCTCTTCACGCTCATCCGCTGCTCTCTGCTCCTCCTGACGGCGTTCCTCGGCAGCGAGGGCAATCGCTTTGCGCTGTTCGTAGTCTGCCTTTCTTGCGGCGGTCTGCTCTTCGGTCTCGTCCTCGATGGGCTGAGGCAAGGGGCGCTCCTCGCGTTCCTTGCTTTGCCTT
>CAXTJC010000372.1:1858-3746 GCA_964244225.1 uncultured Acidobacteriaceae bacterium | reverse complement strand
TCTTCTTCCGTCGCGGCCAGTCGACATGATCGCGGCCGGCGCCTCGCGGGGAAAACGGCTGCTCATCGGGTCCAACCGGGATGAGAGCGCACTCTTTCTCGGACCGCACCCAAAACCGCCCCTCAAACCTTCGGACCTCGGCAACTTGCCGCTCAACCTCGTCCAAAATGTGCTGAAACAGTACGCCACTCTCTATCCGCAGATGTCGCTATCGCAGCAGGAGATACGGGCAGTCACAGCGGAGGAGTACTGGATCCCGACCGTCCGCGTTGCCGAGTCTCACGTTGCAAACAAAGCAGATACCTGGATGTACCGGCTCGACTTCGCAAGCTATGGCGGCCGCATGGAAGGTGAGGCCTACCACTCCGAGGACCTCGGCTTCGTGTGGGACAAGCTCTCTCCGGCGGAGCGCCAAGATGAACAAGCCAAAGCCCTTGCGGCCCAGATGCACACTGCCTGGATCGCCTTCATCCAAGGCAAAACGCCCGCCGCCGCCGGCCTGCCGGCATGGCCGCAGTTCGACCTGAAGCAGCGATCGACCATGATTCTGGACCGGGTAAGCCGGGTCGAAGACGACCCGAACGCAGCAGAACGGGCGCTCTGGACCGATCTGATGTAGGAAAATCGCGCTCTTTGCATCGAAAACGCACGCTAAACCGGTCTGAACGCTAGTCGCAGCAAGCCAAGGACGCAGCTGGTTGCTCAAGTGCAGCCTCGCCGCGGTCTGTATCACTTACATCTGCCCTGGCCGTAAAGAACGCCTCCACCTGGCCCAGCACCGCCCCCCCAGTCTTTGCCTCGAAGATCGCCCGCCTCAACCCCGCGCCGCCCGGCACGCCGTGTGTGAACCAGCTGGCAAACTGCTTCATCTTCCCCACGCAGTCGCGCTCGATCGCCTTGTTCGCCGAGGCGCCCAGCACCGACCCCACCCCGCGCTCCTCCGCCGAGACCTCATCGACCAGCATCTCGAAGTACGTCCGGATCATCCGGTACCGGTCCTCATCGGTCGCCATATCGTACCGCCCCATCGCGGTGTACTGCGCGATCTGCCGGAATATCCACGGGTTCGCCGGTGCCGTCCGTCCGATCATCACCGCATCGCAGCGCGTCGCCTCGACCATCGCCGCCGCATCCTCCGGCGTGCGGATGTCGCCATTTCCAATGACGGGGATCGTTACCGCATCCTTTACCGCCGCAATATACTCCCAGCGCGCCTGCCCGGTGTACCCGTCCTCGCGCGTTCGCGCGTGTAGCGCCACTGCGTTCAGCCCGCAGCTTTCCGCCATCCGCGCCAGCTCCACGCAGACGATATTCGCGTCGTTCCAGCCCATCCGGAACTTCACCGTAAACGGAATCTTGACCGCCGCCCGCACCCGCTCAAAGATCACCTGGATCAGCGGCAGGTCCTTCAACAAACCCGATCCGCCGTTACACGCAACCACCCGCTTCGCCGGACACCCCAGGTTCAGGTCCACAACATCGAACCCGGCATCTTCCACAATGCGCGCCGAGTCCGCCAGCGTCTCCGGGTTCGACCCAAACAGCTGCGCCGAGATAGGGTGCTCGTCCTCGTAGTACGTCAGATACCGCTTGCGCTTGGACTCCCGCATCCGGCTCAGCCCGTCGGCCGATGTGAACTCCGTCATAATAAGCCCGCAGCCTGACTGCTCGTTCGACGTCTCGCGTCCAACCCCTTCCTCCAGACCCTCACCCCCAGCTTGGGGGTCATCCTTCGTCTTCTGGTTGTCTTTCGTCTTTTGGTTGTCATCCTTCGCGCAGCGGAGGATCTGCTTTTCGCCTCTCTCCTCATTCGCTCCTGTCGCCGAAAACACGCTCGCATTCTTAATAAACCGCCGAAAGACCGTATCCGTCACACCGGCCATCGGTG
>CAXTJC010000372.1:0-1758 GCA_964244225.1 uncultured Acidobacteriaceae bacterium | reverse complement strand
CTCGCATTCTTAATAAACCGCCGAAAGACCGTATCCGTCACACCGGCCATCGGTGCCAGCACGGTCGCCGGCGCGATCTCAACGGCCCCGACTGCAAACCGTGCGGGCACACGCGTCCGCTCGGGCATCGCATGCGCCACTGGAGCGTCCCATCGGTTCTGGTCGAGCGTGTACCGTTTCTTCATCGTGCGCGTATCTCTCAAACGAGAGTTCCAACACGAAAGGCCTCCACGCCGTGGAGGCCTTTCGCTGTTTGCTTGACTGCTGTTACTTAGTTGCAGCTTGCGCCTTGCCCGCATCGGACTTGGCAAACTTCTGCCGGAAGCGCTCGACGCGGCCTGCCGTATCGATCAGCTTCTGCTTGCCGGTGAAAAAGGGGTGGCAAGCCGAACAGATTTCGAGCACGATGTCGCCCTTGTGCGTGGACCGCGTCTTGAAGTTTGTGCCGCACGCGCACTTCACGGTTATGTCGTTGTAGCTGGGGTGGATATTTTCCTTAGGCATTGCTGAATCCTTTCTCATGGGGCGCCTGCCGGTGTGCGGTTCGCTTGCAACCGGCCAGGATCACGGTCACATCGAAGGCCTGTCGCATCTCGCGGCTCACGTGTACTCAACGTGCGGCGCTTTCCTCAGTATACGTTCGATTCCCACACCGGGCAATTGGATTCAGAGCCTGCGATACTGGTCTTCGGAGGCCCAGTCTGCTCTCTTCGGAGCTCCAGTCTGCTTCCTTTTTCGCGGCCGATCCTCTCATTCCTGTGATTTCTCCTTGCCCTACCTGCGATGGCTCCGGCCTGCTCATTACCACCGACGCCCGCGGCAACCGCTTCGCGCATGAGTGCTCGTGTCGCCTGGAACTCCGCGCCGAGCGCGCGCTGGCCCAGTCTCGCATCCCGCGCCGCTACCTCGACTGCTCCCTTGCCAACTACGAGACCGGCCACTCCTCCGCGCACACAAGCTTGGGCGCCGCCGCTGTCGTCGCCACGCGCTTCTCCGCCGCGTACCCGATCGAGACACGCGGTCAGGGCATTCTGTTTGTCGGCGCCAGCGGCCTTGGCAAGACCCATCTTGCTGTCTCCATCCTTCGCTGCCTGCTCACCGAAAAGGGGGCTACCGGCCAGTTCTGGGAGCATAAGGAACTGCTCGACAAGCTTCGGTCTATCTACAGCCTGCGAACCGCCGGTGCCGAAGACAAGCTGCTTCGCTCTGTCATCACCTGCGACCTGCTGGTGCTCGACGATCTCGGCGACATCACCCCCAGCGACTGGAGTTGGGACACGACCGCCTACATCCTCAACGCCCGCTACAACGAGAATCTCTCCACCGTCATCACCACCAATCTGGCGAACGAACCGCCCTTCGGCACCCCCGCCGACGAGCCCGTCAGCCGCGCCGAAGCCCGTCGCATGACCCGCCGCGAGACCCTGGGCGACCGCATCGGCGAACGTATGCGCTCCCGCGTGCAGGAGATGTGCGTCACCGTTGAGATGCAGGGCAAGGACTTCCGGCAGACCGTCAAGCGCGCCACCTTTACCTGACCCGCCTTCCTCGCGATAGACGCGATAGAATCGCAGCCACCATGCCCGAGCCACCGACGCCGACCTTCCGCTCCCCCAGCGAGCCTACGCAGCGCACCTTTCCGGCAGCCGCCGTCGGTATCTCTGGAGGCGTCATCGCGATCGTCGTGGCCGTCCTGGTTGCTTTGAGCACGCGCCATCACAGCGCAAATCCCAACCAACCGCAGCCGCTCGATCCCTA
>CAXTJC010000371.1:0-3748 GCA_964244225.1 uncultured Acidobacteriaceae bacterium | reverse complement strand
GACGGGGTATCCGACGCAGAAGCCGGTGGGCGTGCTGGAGCGGATCGTAAAGGTGCACTCGAATCCGGGGGATATCGTGCTGGACTTCTTTGCCGGGAGCGGGACGACGGGTGAGGCCGCGGCACGGCATGGGCGTGAGTTCGTCCTGGTGGACTCCAATGAAGAAGCTATTGCGGTGATGGAACGGCGGCTTGGGATGGTGGCGGAGCGGGCTGGTGGTGCGGAATCGCAGAGTGGAGATGGTGCGTCTAACTAAAGGAAGGATGTGAGGGATTGCATGCGAAGGTTTGAAACAGCAGTAGCGGCGGCGGTGGTGGTTCTGGCGAGTGCGGGGGCGATGGCCAGGGCGCAGGATGTGAAGGTGAATTGGCGGGAGAAGGCGGCGTTTGGGGACTTTCGCACGTTTCAAATCATGCCGGCGGGGCAGAACACGGATGATCCGCTGTGGACGCAGTTTGTGCCCAAGTACCTGACGAGCGCGCTCGTGGCAAAGGGGCTAAACCCGGTGCAGCCGGGGCAGGTGCCGGATGTGAAGGTGGCGTATCACTTTCGGGAGCGGGATTTGGTGGACCGGCAGACGACCTCGGACGGCTTTGGCTGGGGCGGCGGACCGTGGGGTGGATGGGGCGGCTGGGGTGGGTACGGCGGATGGGGCGGGCCGGACTGGGCGACGACGCGCGAGGTGCCGCGAACGATGGGCGTTCTCACAGTTGACCTGGTTGAGGCGCGCGGCAATGAGGTGGTGTGGCGCGGAAAGGCTACCGAGGATCGCGTAGCGGACTCGCAGCATAAGAACGAGGATCAGGTGTGGAAGTCGGTCGGGAAGATGTTCGAGCACTACCCGCCAAAGCCAGAGAAGGGCGATAAATAGTGCTGGATTTGATGACGACACGGGATGGCGCCGGTGCAGCCTGGCGCGAGAGTGGCTTAGGGCACACGCAGCAACGTAAACTTTCTCTATGCGATATCTGATTGCGCTGCTAGCGGCGGCAGGGATCTTCGTGAGCGTGCTGGCGCTGCGGGTCCACAATGAAGACCCTGGCATGGCGCCGCCGTGTGCGGTGACGGAGCGGTTCGACTGCGGAACGGTGAACCACTCGAAGTACGCCGTCTTTCCGCCGAAGCTCTTCGACGAAAAGCCGGGAACGGTGCATGTGCCGGTGGCGGCGATGGGGATCGCAGGGTACGGCATGATGGCGATGGCGGCGCTGTTGGGCCGCATGGGAATAACGCTGGTGCTGGCGGAGGTCGGGTTCTTCTTTGCAGCGATGCTGACGTACCTCGAGGCGTATGTGATCCAGAAGTGGTGTATTTACTGCCTGTGGTCGCAGTGCATTGTGGCAACGATCCTGCTGCTGACGACGGCGGTGGTGACGCAACGGTGGTGGGTTGGTCGGCGGCGTGGGGCGGTGTCGGTCTAACGCCGGGTGCTAATTCGAACTCACGGCGTGCGGCTGTGTCGCGATAGACTTGGCTGCTATGTGGCCTAAGTTGTTGGTGCAATATCTTCCGCAGCTGCTTGAGCTGCTGCCCCATGTCTCGCGTGTGGTGCCGATGGCGGACAAGTACCTGGCGCAGCGCAGCGCGAGCGACGAGAAGCTGGATGCGCTTGGCGAGAGCATGCGCGGTGATCTTGGCAAGGTCGCCAAGGCGCATATTGCGCTGGCCGAGCAGCTGGATGCGTTTGCCGGGCACGTGAGCGAGGGCGCGGCCGAGGCCAAGCGGGCACGCATGGCGGCGGAGCTGGCGCAGCTGAGGGTTGAGGCGCTGGAGAAGCAGGTGGCCGGGCTGCGGTCGCTGGTGCTGGCGAGCCTGGTAGCGATTGTGCTGGTGCTGGGGCTGGTGGTGCTGGCGTTTGTGCTGGGGGCGCGGTCGCACTAAGAGGATAACAGGGTGCCTACACTGCGGTGCACCGGAAGAACCCACCCATGACGATGAGGCTGTCATGGATGGGGCACCCGCTTCGCGTGGCGGCCGGAAGGTTGCGATCCACCGCTGATCTTTCAACGCTATGATGGCTGTACCCAAAGCAGGTCCTTCGACTTCGCTCAGGATGACAATCGAGGCTTTGAGGATGGGATGGCACGGCGGGGCAGGCGTAAGATTAAGGCATGGGAATTACGCGGGAACAGGCTCTGGAGTGCTTTGCGAGCGACGATCTGATCGGGATCGGGATGGAGGCGGACGCGGTGCGGCGGCGGCTGCATCCGGAGGGTGTGGTCAGCTACATTATTGACCGCAACATCAACTACACCAACTTCTGCACGGAGTACTGCACCTTCTGCGCGTTTTATCGACCACTGAAGGGCAAGATGGCCGCTGAGGGATACATTCTCGATTTTGAGACCATCTACGCGAAGATTGCGGAGACGCTGGAGATGGGTGGAACCGGCGTGCTGATGCAGGGCGGCATCCATCCCGACCTGAAGATCGATTGGTTCGAGAGCCTGTTTCGCGGCATTAAGGACCGCTTTCCGGCGATCTGGCTGCATTGCCTGAGCGCGAGCGAGATTCTAGCGATCGCGGAGTACTCCGAGCTGACGCTGCGGGACACAATCATGCGGCTGCGTGATGCCGGGCTCGATTCGATTCCGGGCGGCGGCGCGGAGATCCTGGACGATGAGGTGCGACACAAGATTGCGCGATTGAAGTGCAAGACGCAGGACTGGGTGGACGTGCATCGCACGGCGCACGAGCTGGGCATGCGGACCACGGCGACGATGATGTTCGGCGTGGGCGAGACGATGGAGCATCGCGTGAACCACTTTGAGGTAGTGCGCCGGCTGCAGGAGGAGACGGGCGGCTTTACGGCCTTCATTCCGTGGTCGTTCCAGCCGAATAACACGGCGCTGGGTGGGCGGGGATGGGAAGAGGCGACGTCGGTCGAGTACCTGAAGACTCTGGCGATCAGCCGCATGTATCTGGACAACATCGAGAATGTGCAGTCGAGCTGGGTGACGCAGGGGCTGAAGGTCTTGCAGATGGGCCTGCGGTTTGGCGGGAACGATGTGGGGTCGGTGATGCTGGAGGAGAACGTGGTGAAGGCGGCAGGGACTGCGAACTCGACGACCGAAGAAGAGCTGCGGCGGATTATTCGCGATGCGGGGTTTGTGCCGAAGCAGCGGGATACGCTGTATCGGACTTTGTTTCTGAACTAAACACAGCCCATCGCAATGCGAGCCAAGGCGGCTAATTGGCATACTTTGGTGTGCGTGAGCTTCCTTTGCTGTGCGCTGGGCGGCGAAAGGCTTTCGCGAGCGACGATGGTCAGGTTATCGACCTGAGCGAGGGAGTCTGCTGGCAGCCCGGTTTCGCCTATACGCAGGAGCAAAGTAGCCGGACGCGGCCGGTGGACGGACGTGGAGAGCGGCACGATGAGAACCGTACCCGCTCTGGGATGGCGGTTCCTCGCGTCCACGGAGACGATAATGACGGGGCGTTTGCTCTTGTCTACAGGATCGGTGGGCAGATGAGTCCACCAGATCTCACCGCGACTGGGCAGACGAGTTTCCTGCGTGGTCACTGCGGAAGACCGCCCAGAGCCCGTTCTCCCAGTGCCGCCCAACCTTTCTCCTCTGTTAGCTCCTCGTCCGTCGCCGAATCGTAGTAGGCGGTGTACGCCTCGCCGATCTCGGCACGCTTCTGAGCGTCCTGAGCCTCTTGCAGGATCTGATCGAGGGCTTGAGAATCGGATGCAATCTTGCGGGCCTTGCGGATTTTGCGGATATAGCGCTCGGACTCAGGCGAG
>CAXTJC010000370.1:0-3768 GCA_964244225.1 uncultured Acidobacteriaceae bacterium | reverse complement strand
GCGGGAGTCGCGGACTGTTGGCGAGCTGTTGCAAGAACTTGTGACGCGGTATGACGATGCTGTTCAGTGGCGCGAGTTGAAGCGATATGGGCAGGAGCGTTCCGAAGCTGCGGGAGTGCGAACCGAAGAGGATGTTGTGAAGGTCTGCCGCGAGATACGTGCGGAGCAGCATGCCTCTGAGCAGCCAGCCGGAGCCGGCATACTGGGCACACTGCCGGAATAATGCGAGTCGTCGTTGATACGAATGTGTATCTCCGCGATTCAGTTTGGCAGCGGGCTCAACGATATCTTTTTAGCCGCAATTGAAAAGCGCTTTGAGTTGGTGACGAGCAGTCATATTCGCACTGAGCTCTTACAGGTACTGGGCCGGTTTGGCTGGTCGACGATCCGCATTGCTGCACTCGAAGAGGTGGTTTGGAGGCGGGCCCTATTTATAGACGGCCTGCCGGTCTGTACCTTCTGCCGTGATAGACGAGACAACCATCTCTTCGATACCTGTGTTGCGTCTGCAGCAGAGTTTTTGGTGAGTGGGGACAAGGATGTACTGGCTATTCGCGAGCATGCGGGAACGCAAGTCATTACACCGGCGCAGTTCTCCCTTGTGCTTGGCCGGCTTCGTTGAGTGACAAACTGCTGCAAGTTCGAAGCAAAGATCGAGAGGGCGAATGTACGCGGCGAATTTTCAGTGTGCGGGATGTTTTGAGTGGGTGGAGACGACGGTGGATGAATCGGGCGGATCGCGGCAGCAGTATGTGGAGGACTGTCAGGTGTGTTGCCAGCCGAACGTTCTTACGGTGCGATGGGATGCGAGCGCGGAGGAGTTTGTGATCGCGGCCGAGCTTGAGAGTTGAGCCGAAGGTTGTTGCAGGAGTGGTGCAGTGGCCGGCGCGGTTCGCTAAGCGATCTTCCGTCGCCTATAATCAAGGCTCTTCCCCTGGACGCGTGTGGATGCGTGCTCGGGGTGTGATACCGAGAGCAGTGAGGGTGTAGTTATTTTTACCGTGGACCGAGAGAGCGAAGGCTCCCTGAGACGCAGCAAGTATGGAGTTGGCCGACGCTTTTCTTTGCGCGGCCTCGTTTCCTCGGTGTCTCTGGCTGCTGTTCTGGCTGGGGGAGGATCGGTCTCGCGGGCGCAGTCGCCGGCACCCGCCGCACCGGCGCAGAACATCTTCAGCACGGGCAGCGCGCAGGGCGTGCAGACGCTGTGCCAGCCGCAGGTGGTGGGCAACCGGCGAATTCCGCGCGAGAGCGTGCTGGCGCGATTGTTTTCGCACCAGGGCGATCTCTACGACCCGGCGGTGGTGGAGCGGGACTTCAACTCGCTCTGGAATACAGGATATTTTGAGGACGTTCGGATCGAGCGGGCCGACATGGCGAAGTGCGTGCAACTGGTGGTGTATGTGCGCGAGAAGCCGACGATCAAGGAGGTCCTGTACAAGGGACTGAACGCGATCTCGCAGTCGGATGTGCTCGATCGGTTCAAGAAGGCGAAGGTTGCGGTCTCGGTGGAGAGCCAGTATGACCCGACGAAGATCAAGCGCGCCGAGGTGGTCCTGAAGGAGCTGCTGGGCGAGCACGGGCACCAGTTCGCGACGGTGCGGACAGAGATCAAGACCATTCCGCCGGCGGGCGTGTCGCTTACGTTCAACATCAAGGAAGGCCCGACGGTGAAGGTCGGCAAGATCGCTTTTCAGGGCAATGACACGGTTCCGGACCGGCAGCTGATTGCGGCGATGAAGAACCTAAAGCCGATCGGCGTGCCGCACTCGATCATCCTCGAAAACCTGTTTGCGCGGACGTTCGACGCGAGCAAGCTCGATGAAGATACGGAGCGGGTGCGGGCGGCGTATCGCGATCGCGGCTACTTCAAGGCATTGACCAGCGAGCCGACGACGCGCACGCGCGATGCTGGCGGAATCAATCCGCTGACGCTGCGGCCGTCGACGGGCAAGCGGGTCGACATCCTGATGCCGGTTGAAGAGGGCGAGCGCTACAAGCTCGGCGGCATCACGTTCAAAGGCAACGTCCACTACCCGAACTCAAAGGCGCTGCGCGGGATCTTTGCGCAGAAGGACGGCGAGTACTTTAATGCCACGATGTTTGGGAAGGGCCTGACCGCGCTGCAGAAGGCCTACGGCGAGGGCGGCTATATCAACTTCGTGGGAACACCGACGCCGCGAATCGATGAAGCGAAGAAGCTGATCTATCTCGACATCGACATTGATGAGGGCAAGCCATTCTATGTCTCGCGCATTGAGTTCCAGGGCAATAGCATTACGCGCGACAAGGTCATCCGCCGCGAGCTGCTGCTCGAAGAGGGTCAGGTTTATAACAGCCGCCTGTGGGATCTCTCGATTCTGCGGCTGAATCAGTTGAACTATTTCGAGCCGCTGAAGGCGGAGCAGGACTCCGAGAGCCGGCAGAACACCGACGATTCGACAGTCGATCTATTGCTGAAGCTGAAGGAGAAGGGCAAGAACTCGATCGGCCTGAATGGCGGTCTGAGCGGTCTTTCGGGAACGTTCATCGGTCTGAACTACGAGACGAACAACTTCCTCGGTCTCGGCGAGACGCTCTCGCTGGTGGCAAACGTCGGCGATCTCTCGCGCAACCTGAGCTTCGGGTTCACGGAGCCGTATTTGCGGAACAAGCCGATCTCGCTAGGCGTCCAGGTGTTTACGAGCAAGTACGACTTCAACCCGGCGAAGAGCTATTCGACCAGCGGCGCGAGCGCGAACCTTTCGACGGCGCAGAACTCGCTGCTGACGAACTATAACCAGTCCTCGACCGGGTTGACGCTGTCGCTGCAGGAGCCGCTGCGGCATGTGTTTGCGCGGTCGGGTGTAACGCGTATCGGTGTGTCGTACTCGCTGTCGCGTTCGACGGTGACGACTTTCAACGACAATACGCGGAACGTCTTTCAGTCGCTGGCCTTCCGCTCCGGCGTGGCCGGGCAGAACCAGTTGAACGGGATTATTACGTCGATTTTTTCGCCGAGCTTTACGTTTTCCAGTCTCGATCGGGCGACCGGACCGCATAGCGGTAAAGACTTCAACGCGACCATCGCGATTGCCGGTGGGGGCGGCAATGTGAAGTACTATCAGCCGGCTGTCAGCTATCGGCAGTTCTTCCCAATGAAGGGTCTGCGGGTCAACCGTGAAGGCCACAATGTTTTGGGGTATCGTCTGCAGCTGGCGCATGTCGCCGGCTTTGGCGGCGAGGTGGCGCCGCCGCAGAACCGGCTGTATGGCGGCGGCGAGTCGGACGTGCGCGGCTTCGATGTTCGATCGGCCTCACCCTACACATTTATTCCGCAGAAGCTGCTCTTCAATCTGACGAATCCGGATGGAAGCGTGGTTCCGCGGGATGCGACGAATCCGAGTCTAGGCAACGTGCAGATTCCGCTGCCTATCTACCGGCTGGTTACGATCGGCGGCGACACGCAGCTGACGTCCAATGTGGAGTACCGGATTCCCATTGTGAACCAGGTCACGTTTGCATTCTTCACGGACTTCGGGCTGACGTTCAACGCGCAGTCGAGCCAGCTGCGGCAGAATGCCGCGGGACAATCGCTGCTGACGAGCCCGCTGTATGGGTGCGCGATCGTGGTGAACGGAGCGTGCAATGGCGGCAAGCAGGTCAACTTCCCTTACTTCCTGAAGACGGCACCGAATACGAACTTTGTTCCGCGCATGTCAAACGGCGCTGAGCTGCAGGTTATCCTGCCGATCGTCAATGCGCCATTCCGCATCTTTTATGCATATAACC
>CAXTJC010000369.1:0-3781 GCA_964244225.1 uncultured Acidobacteriaceae bacterium | reverse complement strand
CGTGATCTTGCGCGTGACGAAGGTCTCGCCGCGCAGCGGGCTCTCATGGTTGAAGAGGATGCCGTTGCACGCATACATGCCGTACGCCTCGCGGTAGTTGACGACGATCCAGTAGCCGTACAGCTTGGCAACCGCATACGGCGACCGCGGGTAGAAGGGCGTCGTCTCCTTCTGCGGAATCTCCTGCACCAGCCCATAGAGCTCAGACGTTGAGGCCTGATAGAACTTCGTCTTCTTCTCAAGCCCCAGAATCCTGATTGCCTCGAGCAGGCGCAGCACGCCAAGAGCATCGGAGTTCGCCGTGTACTCCGGCTCCTCGAACGAGACCTGCACGTGGGATTGCGCGGCCAGGTTATAGATCTCGTCCGGCTGCACCTTCTGCACGATGTGGATCAGCGAGGAAGAGTCCGTCATATCGCCGTAATGAAGGATGAAGTTGCGGTGCTCGAGGTGCGGATCCTCGTAGATGTGATCGATGCGCGCGGTGTTGAAGAGCGAGGTTCGCCGCTTGATGCCGTGAACCTCATAGCCTTTGGCCAATAAAAATTCTGCAAGGTAGGCGCCGTCCTGGCCGGTAACGCCGGTAATCAGTGCTCGTTTCAATGGAAGTCCTCGAGTCGATCTTTTAGCGTGATTTTACTTGAGGGTCGATGATTCCGACTCCTATTCATGACGAAAGTGTGTCAACTCCTGTTCGAAGCGGGAGAGTACCTCGTGCTTGCCGAGCCATCGCACAGCGTATTCTCTGGCGTTTTTCCCCAGCCTTCGGCGCAGCTCCTCCAAGTCGATCAGACGCCGTGCCGCGGTCTCGAGGGCATCGGCGTGTCCCGGCGCAACAACCAGGCCCAGAGCGCTTTGTTCTCCATCGCCTGCGATCACAGACGCGAGCATGGTCCCGCGATCCGCCGTTGCGAGCACGGGCCGGCCGCTAGAGAGCATGCCGGTCAGCTTGGAGGGCATGACCAGGTCGGCCGCGCCGGCTCGCTGTGGCAGCAGATGAATGTCGGCGGCGTTCAAGAGCGAGTTCAGGCGATCGAGCGGCTGCAAGGGCAACAGGGTTACGTTGCGCAGGCTACCCACCAGAGACTCAAGCTGCGGGCGGAACGCACCGTCGCCACAGAAGACAAAGTGCACTGACGCATCATGACTGAACGCCTCCGCCAGCGGAGCGAGCGACTCGAGTCCCTGCTTGTTCCCCATGTTTCCGGAGTAGAGCAAGATGATCTTGCCGGCAAGGCCAAGCTCCTCGCGAAACGCATTCTCTGCCGCATCGCTCTCCGGGGTTATCGCGTCTACATCGACCCAGTTCGGAAAAAGTGCTGCTTGCCCGGCGGAGACGCCCTTCTGCTCCGCACGCGCAACCATCATGGGCGAGATCGAAGAGACACGATCAAAGGCTTGCGTAAAGAGACGCTCCAGGGTGAGCGCCGCCGCGTGCACCGGGCCGTGCGCCGGCAGCAGGCCGAGGTCGAACGCTGCATCGACCTCATAGTCCTGCACGTGCAGCCAGGCACCGGCACCGGCAGCGCGGGCGACCAGCAGCGCCAGCGGTGCGCCAAAGAACGTCGGCTCGACCGTCCACACAACCTCCGGCCGCCAGAGGATCTGCCGCAGCATGGCGGGAATGCTGCCGAGCATGAAGGAGAACAGGTGCAGCATGCGCTTCACTCCGGATGGCTTCTCCGGCACGTACAGCGGTGTGCGAAAGACGACCAGACCGGGGCTGGGACGCTCTGTACGGAAGGCGCGTCCTCGATAGTCTTCGCGGATGCGCCACGCCGGATAGTAGGGCGGCGCGGTGATCACACGCACCTGGTGCCCGCGCTCCGCCAGCCACGCCGCCATCTCCCCCGTGTATTTGCCGATACCGGTTAGCTCCGGCGTGAAGTTAATCCCGTACAGAAGAATGCGCAGAGTGATTTCCCGGAAAGCGGAGTGACAAGCCACGCCCATCATAGCGGGTCCGCTTGCAGAGAGATCCGCTCGTGCCGCATGCTTGGCCAGTGCCTAGCCGTGCCAAACCCGCATCCATGACCCTCCCTTTTTGGAGGGGCGTAGGATCACGAGTACCGCGGGTTCGCCTGAATCCGCTTCTGGTGATCGGCCTGCTTCTGATTGGCCTGTTTGCAAGCTTCGCGCTGCTGGCTCCGTGGATCGCGCCGCGCGATCCGGCTGCCCTTAACCTGATCGGCCGGCTGCACACACCTTCTTCCGCCTCGCTCTTCGGCACGGACGAGCTCGGGCGCGATATTCTCTCGCGCATCATTTATGGCGCTCGCATCTCGCTCTCCGTAGGGTTTGCCGTGGTGGGTCTTTCGTTGCTGATCGGCGTGACAGCGGGCGCGCTGTCCGGCTTCTACGGAGGTCTGACGGATACCTTTCTGAACGTCTATGTTGCCAATGCTTTTCTGGCGCTGCCCGGCATCCTTCTGGCCATTGCGTTTGTGGCTTTCATGGGACCGGGCCTGCTCAACGTCGTTCTGGCGCTCTCCATCTCCGGCTGGGTGAACTACGCACGTCTTACGCGGGCACAGGTTATGGCCGTCAAACAGCGGGAGTTCGTTGAAGCTGCACGATCGCTGGGCGCGTCCGATGCAAGGGTGCTGCTTCGGCACATTCTTCCAAATACGATGCCCGCTCTGCTGGTTCAGGCCTCTGTCGGAATGGCAGGGGCAATTCTGTCTGAAGCGACCCTGAGCTTTCTCGGTCTAGGCGTTCCGCCGCCGGCGCCGAGCTGGGGCGCGATGTTGAACGACGCGCGATCGCACCTGTTCGACTCACCGCACCTCGTCTTCTTTCCCGCTGTAGCCATCATGCTGCTCGTGCTCGCCTTCAACTTCATTGGAGACGCGCTGCGCGACCACTTCGATCCCCGCCAGAGACAAGGGACAAACTCCTAATGCAGGTCGGCGTCATCTCGGATACACACGGCCTGCTTCGGCCGGAAGCCCTGGACGCGCTTCGAGGCTCCGATGCCATTCTGCACGCGGGGGATGTCGGGGAGGGTCCAATCCTTGAAGCCCTGCGGCAGGTCGCGCCCGTGACTGCCATTCGCGGCAACATCGATCGCCACGGCGATGCCGCTCTTCTTCCGGCGACCGAAGCAATCGAGCTGCAGGGCCGTTTGTTCTACCTCATCCATGCGATCGGCGACCTCGATCTCAACCCTGTTACGGCGCAGGTGAGCGCCGTTATCAGCGGCCACTCGCACCGGCCCTCCGTGGTGTGGAAGGACGACGTTCTCTATTTGAATCCCGGCAGCGCCGGCCCGCGCCGCTTCAAGCTCCCCCTCAGCATTGCTCTGGTCCACATTACTGCGGGTGGACTCGATGCGCGCCTAGTAGAGCTCTAGTTCTCTCCGTCCGTGTGGCGAGTCAGCGACGGCTCGCCGACAATCTGGCTACGATCAAAACGGATGGAGTGCAGAACCCCTTCCATCCGGCCCCGCACCGCATCCAGCTCCGACGGTGTCATATCGCGCGCGCCGGAGACCTCGCCGCCGCAGAAGGTATTGATCACGAGGTCAAAGCGGACGCAGGTTCTTCCCCGCAGCGCCGTGTACACATCATCGCGGCTCTCCACACAGCTTCCCCCGTGCTCGGTGTACCCGCGCCTGAACGACACGCCGTCGAGCGTTACGGGCGGGGAGGTGTGTGAGGCTGGGGCGGCTGCCTGGTTCGTGCAGGCAAGCTCGGTGGAGTGTGGCGTGGCGCTTACGTAAAAGAGAGCGCCCGAGAAGGTGGAGTATGGAAAGGGGTTGAAATCGAGCGATGCCGCCGCA
>CAXTJC010000368.1:0-3807 GCA_964244225.1 uncultured Acidobacteriaceae bacterium | reverse complement strand
GCATTGACCTCCCGGGTCGGCGCCGCCATATCTGGGCCGCAGTGTGGACCTCCGCCGCGCATGTTCTGCCCAACCGTTCCGATCTACGCGCTGGCGGCGCTACGAGCCGAAGCACCACCAAGCCCGCGACGCTCCTTGAGGGCACGGTCCGCCTCGAAGCCGGTCGTATACGCGCCGAGATCGCCCCCTGGCTGATCGAGCTCGCGCGCGAGACGCCGCGCATGGTGATCGGCTTCGACTTCTGCTTCTCCTACCCGGAGTGGTTCGTGCGCGGCGAGCTCGGCCTCAACTCCGCGCCCGCGTTCTGGCAGCTCGTGACCGCAACCCACGGCGAGCGCTGGCTGGCCCGCCGCGCCGCCGACGATCCCGAGCTTGACCCGCGCTTCTGGGGCAAGCCGCACAAGCGGCCGCCGCAGTTCTCGGGTGAGCACCTACACCGCATGCTCCGCGCCACCGACATTGACTGCAAGCTCCTTAGTCACATCCCGGAAGCCGACCGCGCCGCCCGCGTCAAAGGCATCACGCCCAAGTCCGTCTTCCAGATCGGCGGCTCGGGCTCGGTCGGCACCGCCTCACTGCGCGGCATGCCCACGCTCTTGACCCTGCGCGCCGCCGGCTTCCGCATCTGGCCGTTCGACCGACCTGCTCTGGACCGGCATGCGCCAGACAGGCCCGCGTTAGACCGCCCCGCAGCCGACCGCCCCGCATCCCAGCCGCTGGTGGTCGAGATGTACACCCGCCTGATGACCGGTGCCGTCCACAAGGCCAATCCGCTCGCCCGCGCCGCCTACCTCGCCCGCCGCCGCGATCCGGCCTCCCCTGACTTTGACCCACGCTACACCGCTCTGCCGGGCCCCGTACTGACCCGCGCCCGCGCCAGCGAAGACGCTTTTGACGCCCTCGTCTCCTGCATGGTCATGACCGCCCGCCGCACTACCTTCGCTAGCCTGCCCCAACCGCGCGACCCGGCGGCCAGGATCGAAGGCTGGACCTGGGCACCTGAACTCTAGCGCCTCCTGCCGCCATTCTATGTCGCGTATATCGTGCCTCCGCCTGAAGCCGGCATCGGGCGCTGTAAACTTCGATCTATGCACTACCGCTCCGGCAGCCAGATTCGCGAAGACTTCCTGCGTTTTTTTGAGACCAAGCAGCACCGCCGCGTGCACTCGTCGTCGCTCGTCCCAGGGAACGATCCCACCCTGCTCTTCGCTAACGCCGGCATGAACCAGTTCAAGGACACCTTTCTTGGCGCCGAGCAGCGCCCCTACACCCGCGCCGCGTCGTCGCAGAAGTGCGTCCGCGCCGGCGGCAAGCATAACGACCTCGAAAACGTCGGCTTCACCCGCCGCCACCACACCTTCTTCGAGATGCTGGGCAACTTCTCCTTCGGCGACTATTTCAAGCGCGACGCCATCGCCTTCGCCTGGGAGTTGCTTACCTCTCCCGAGTGGTTCGGCATTCCGCAGTCGAAGCTCTACGTCACGGTCTTTGCGGGTGAAGGTTCCGTCCCCAAAGATACCGAGGCGGAGCAGCTCTGGATCGCCGCCGGCGTGCCCCCCGAGCGCATCGTCGCCATGCCCGGCAAGGACAACTTCTGGCAGATGGGCGACACCGGCCCCTGCGGCCCCTGCTCGGAGATCTTCTACGACCTCGGCCTCGCCGCCGCCGAACACCGCAACCCCGACGGCACGCCGCAGGACCTTCCGTTCCCTCAAGATGACCAGAGATATGTCGAGATCTGGAACCTTGTTTTCATGCAGTTCGACCGCGCCGCCGACGGCACCCTCACGCCGCTACCCAAGCCTTCCATCGACACCGGCATGGGCCTCGAACGCATCGCCGCCGTCCTCCAGGGCAAGCTCTCAAACTATGAGACCGACCTGTTTACGCCACTGATCGCAAAGGCCGCCGAGCTGACGCACTTCAAACCAGCCCCCGCACCGGGTGCCCCAGGTCTCGCTTCTGAGACCTGGGTTCCGACCGCGGAGGAGCTCACCGATCTGGCTGTATCCAACACCAAAGGCGCACCATCCCTGCGCATCATCGCCGACCACGCCCGCGCCGCTACCTTCCTCATCGCCGATGGCATCCTGCCGGCCAACGAGGGCCGCGGCTACGTCCTGCGCAAGATCCTCCGCCGCGGTATCCGCCACGGCCGCCTGCTCGGCCAGGAACAGCCCTTCATGCACCAGATGGTGTTTGCCGTCCGCGACGAGATGGCCGTCGCCTACCCCGAACTTGCAACCGCCGCCGATCGCGTCAGCAAGATCGTATTGGGTGAAGAGGAGCAATTTGCACGTGCCATCGATACTGGACTAAAGGAATTCGAAAGGACGGAGTACCGTCTCATCTCTGAAAACATCGAAGCTTTCGGCAAAGAACATCTACTGGCCCTTGCTGACTTATTTATAGAGGCTGCAAAGGATTCGCAGGAGCGGTTGGCACGCGAACCACTTCTCACTCTTTTCCAAGTGCACGGACTGATAGAGACTGAACGCAAATCTTCCATCAGCTTGATTACGAACTTTTTCAAGCTCAATGAGCATCAACTTCTCTTTCCGGGACGAGACGCCTTTTATCTGTACGAGACCTTCGGACTTCCTCAGGATTTCATGGCGGACTTAGCGCGCGACGAAGGTTTTGCCTTCGACATGCCCGGCTTCGAGCGCGCCAAAGCCGAGGAGCAAGCCCGCGCCCGCGCATCTTGGAAGGGCGGCTCGCAGAAGTCCGCCGCGCCTGTTTATCGCGATCTCCCCAAGACCGAGTTCGAGGGCTACACCGCCACGCGCCTCGACGGCGCCCGCGTACTGGCTCTTGTGAAAGACGGCGTCGGCGTCCCCGCGCTCGCGCCCGGCGAGGCCGGCGAAGCGGTCTTGGATGCCACCAGCTTCTACGCCGACTCCGGCGGCCAGGTCGGCGACGTCGGCACCCTGACCGCAGCCGACCACAGCACCATCGTCGCCGATGTGTCCGGCTGCGCCAAGCCCATCGCCGGCGTCTTCGCCCATCGCGTCACGGCACGCCAACCGTTACTGGTTGGCGACTATATAGACACGGTTGTCGACGCTGACATCCGCCGCGCCACTATGCGCAACCACACCGGCACCCACCTCCTCCAGGCCGCGCTGCGCGAGGTGCTCGGCACCCACGTCAAGCAGGCCGGATCGCTCAACGATCGCTCCCGGTTACGATTTGATTTCTCGCACTTCACGCAGGTCGCCGAGCCCGAGCTCCAGCAGGTTGAAGACATCATCAATCAGCAGATCCTCGCCAATACCCCCGTCCAGACCCTCGTCGATGTCCCCATCGACGAAGCTGTCAACGACCTCGGCGCCACCGCGCTCTTCGGCGAGAAGTACGGCGACCGCGTGCGCGTCGTGCGCATCGGTGACTTCTCGATCGAGCTCTGCGGCGGCACCCACACCACCGCCCTTGGCGAGATCGGCCTGCTCAAGCTCACCGGCGAATCCAGTGTCTCCTCTGGCGTCCGCCGCGTCGAAGCTATCACCGGCGCCACCTCGCTCGCCAGCTTTCGCCGCGACGCCGAGGTCGCCCGCATCGCCTCCCAGCTCGCGGGATCGCCCGATCAGACCCCCGCCGAGGCCCTGCAGGCGCGCCTCGCGGCCACCGACGACGAACTCAAACGCCTCCGCCGCGAGCTCGACGAGCTCCGTCTCAAGTCCGCCTCCGCCTCGACCGCCAACGCCGCACAGTCGGCTGTGGACGTCGGCGGCATCAAGCTCCTTGCGCAGCGAGTCGACGGCGTCGACAAGTCTCAGCTCCGCACCCTGGTCGACGACCTGCGCC
>CAXTJC010000367.1:0-3822 GCA_964244225.1 uncultured Acidobacteriaceae bacterium | reverse complement strand
CTGCGGCGCCGAATCCGGCCAGATCCCCGTCTCCGCTGTCGCCCCCGCCATGCTCGTCAGCGAAATCGAAACCCAGCGCCTCGCCCAGGGCAACACCCGCCCACCCATCCTCCCACCGCCTCCGCCTGAGGTCGCTCCGGCCAGCCGCAAGGAGGCTAATTGATGACGCAACGTCGATCGCTCTCAAATGTCCTCCGCTCGAACAAGAATTGTCATCCTGAGCGCAGCGAAGGACCCGCTTCTCTGCACCCGCACAAAGCCAGGGTGCCCCATCCATCGCAGCTTCTTCGCGATGGGTGGGACGTAATCCGTCCGGCACTCTTTACCGCCGCTCTTGTATCTGTATCTTCTGTGGTTACATACTCCCAGGCCCCAGCCACCGACCCCACCCTCGCCGCCATGCAAGCCGAGCTCACCCGCGAGCAGGCCGGCCTCCAGCTCCCCGGCATGGAAAAGCCCTACTTCATCGAGTACCGCCTCGACGACATCGCCTCCTACGAGGCCCCCGCCAACTTCGGCGCGCTCACCCGCGAAGAGAACACCCACCAGCGCATCGTGCGTGTCTCCCTTCGCATCGGCTCCTACGCCGCCGATAACTCCTCCGCACGCGGCGAGGGCTCGCTCGGCCTCGCCCCCACCGACAACAATCCGCAGGCCCTCCGCTACGCCCTCTGGATCGCCACCGACGAGGCCTACAAAAACGCCCTCCGCCAGCTCTCCGCCAAGCAGGCCGCCCTCAAGCGCTTCGAGCAGCAAAGCCCCATCCACGACTTCGCCGAAGCCAAGCCCGTCACCCATATCGAGCCGGTTCGCGCCATTGACCTCGACCGCGCCGAGTGGAAGCGCCGCATCGTCGAAGCCAGCGGCGCGTACCAGACCGATCCCGCCGTCAGCAGCTTCTCTAGCGAAGTCCAGTACTCCACCGCCAACCTCCGCGCCGTCGCCCTCAATCGTTTCATCGTCAACTCCGAAGGCTCGCGCACCCTCACCGGTTACACCGGCTACGCCGCCAGCGTTTCCGTCGGCGGCCAGGCTGACGACGGCATGCGCCTCGGCCGCGATAACGGCTCCGTCGCCGCCCGCGCCGACGAGCTCGAGTCTGCCGCCGCCTTTCACCAGCGCGTCGTCGACGACCTCAAGAGCTTCCACGACCTCCGCAGCGCGCCTCTCGTCGACGCCGAGGACTACCACGGCCCCGTGCTCTTCTCGGGCGACGCCAGCGCCGACATTCTCAACCGCCTCTTCGTCCCCAACGTCGAAGGCGACCGCCCCGATCTTGGCACCGCCGCCCGCACCCAGGGCGCCTACACCTCGTCGCTCCACGCCCGCGTTCTCCCGCCGCTCCTCTCCGCCACCGACGACCCCCTCACTGCCACCTTCGCCGGCAAGCACCTCGTCGGCGCCTACCAGGTCGATGACGAAGCCGTCCCCGCCGCCGCCACTGACGTTGCCCTTGCCGGCAAGCTTCAGAACTTCCTCATCGGCCGCGAGCCCATCCGCGACTTCACCACCTCAAACGGCCACGGCCGCGCCGCCCCCGGCCAGCCCGCGCGCTCGCGCTCCGGCGTCATGCTGTTCCAGCCCAACCCCGGTCCCGACGGCAAACCACTCTCCCACCTCGACATGAACGCCCACCTCCTCGCCCTCGCCCTCGAGCAGAAGCGCGATGTGTACTCGGTCGAGACCATGGCCGGCGAAGCCCCGCGTGTGCTCTTCCTCACCCACCCCGACGGCTCCCGCCAGCTCGTCCGCGGCGCCGTCTTTGACGAGCTCGACAACCGCAGCCTCCGCTCCTCGATCACAGCAGCCGGCGGCACGCCCTTTGTCGCCAACACCCTCGCCCCCATCCCCCAGACCACCATCGCCCCCGAGCTCCTCTTCGACGATATCGGCGTCAAGCGCGCCAACGAAGAACAGCAGAAGCTGCCCTACTACCCGCCCCCACCCAGCCAGAACTAGCCCAAGGCAAACTCACAAAATCCATACAACGAAGCACGTACAACGAACAACGTACAACCAAGAACCCATGCACCCCGATCTCCACACCCTGCAAATCGCCGCTATGGTCATCGTCTTCGCGCTGATCTATGTCGCGCGCGCCACCAAAGGCGCCTCCCGCCAGACCCCCAACGGCATCGCCTTCCCGCTCAAGCCCCTCGTCGTCTTCTCCCGCGGCATCGCCCTTCCGCTCTACGTCCTGCTCTTCGCCTATCCACTCTGGATCTCGCGCCAGTCCATCCCCGCCTGGCTGCTGGTCCTGATCTTCGTCGTCACCCTCTTCGCCTTCTTCCAGCTTCCCGGCACCATCCTCCTCACGCCCACCGCCGTCACCCAGCGCTTCTGGCTGCGCGCCTCGAAGAGCATCCCCTACCCCGAAATCCTCGGCATCGCCGCCTCCCGCAGCGGCTCCGTCACCCGCATCCTCGGCGCCAACCGCACCGCCATCACCCACACCTTTAACCACTCCGCCTCAGCCGACTTCCGCACCAACCTAGCCCGCCTCTCGGGCAAAAAGCTCGAAGGCTGACGCCCAAAGTCGATCAGCGCAAGTAAGCGGCCGAACCTTGCTGAAAAGATTCAGCGCTGCCGACTGTCGCTTGGCTGCTGAGCAACCTTCTCACCTTTAGCCGATGCAGCATTTAGCAGACCCGAGTGGCCATGCTGTGTGCGTCAAGGGTCGCTATGGTGTCGGCGATACAAAATCTCATATGCTCTTGCGCAATGCTTTTATTTTGTCATATCTCATTGGCGAATGAAGATCTGCAAAGCCTCAATCAATGCAACTTGAGATAAACCCGGTTTGGAAGCTAACGTGCAGGGTCATACGCATTCAACCAGTTTCAATCCTGTAAATTTGTCGGCCCGAGTTACAGCCGCACTCCGGAGAACCTTAACGTATGAGTCCTCTGCATTCCCGTCATTTTGCTGCCGTTAGTATCCTCTTTGTCTCCGGCACCATCCTTGCGCAGACCAGTAAAGGTATTCTGGCCGGCGTTACGCGCGATACCACGGGTGCCGTTGTGCCTGGCGCTAAAATTACAGCAACCAACCTTGATACGCACGAGACTCGGGAGACCACCTCGAAGGCAGATGGGGCTTATCGCCTGGACGCTCTTCAACCTGGCCGCTACTCCCTTAATGCAACACAGGTCGGCTTCAAGATTTCGCAGCTGGACAACATTGTCGTAAATCCTTCCGTAGTAACCAGCTCGGATATCGCCTTTACTACCGGTGGAGCGTCCGAGACCGTCACCGTCGAAGCGGAAAACTCAGGGATCAACACAGAGAACGGTCAGCTCGCCGGCGTCATCTCGTCGCGCCAGCTGCAGGACCTGCCCGTCTTTACGCTAAATCCCGTCGAACTTGCTCTCACCGTACCAGGTGTTCAGCCTGTGAGCCAAGGCAGCGGCTTCTCAAATGGCCTGAACATAGAAGTCAATGGCGCACGTCCTAGAGCCAACAACTTCCTGCTCGATGGACAGGAAATAAACGACGTTGGCATCGGCGGACAGGCCTTTCAACCAAACATCCCGGACCTCTTCCAGTCCGTTACTGTCATCACCAATAATGCATCCGCGGAATATGGCCGAGCGGGCGGCGCCGTCGTAAATCTCGTTACAAAGGCCGGGACAAACAGCTTTCATGGGTCCGTCTTTGAGCGCTATAACGGCTCGGGTCTGGACTCACTAGATGGAGTCACTCGGCAAGGCATCGTTCACGGTACACCGCCAGCAGGGTACACTCCACCGCAGAAAGCCCGCTTCGATCAGCATCAGCATGGTTTCACACTCGGCGGCCCCATTATCAAGGCCACGCTCTTTG
>CAXTJC010000366.1:0-3823 GCA_964244225.1 uncultured Acidobacteriaceae bacterium | reverse complement strand
GGCGTGCAGGAGCAGGTGAAGGGCGAGTTCCGCATCAGCGACGAGCAGATCGGCTCGCTGACGCTGTGGTTCATGCTTGCCTACATGCTTACCTCGCCGATCACCGGCTGGCTCGGCGACCGCTTCCCGCGCAAGCCTATGATCGTCGTGGCCGCGCTCTTCTGGGGCGGCATCAACCTGCTCACCGCAACCGTTCACTCCTACGACTCGCTTAACTTACGGCATGCGGCGCTGGGCATCGGCGAGGCGTCCTTCGGCATCTTCGCCCCAGCGATGCTGGCCGACTTCTACCCTGAAGATCAGCGCAACCGCGTGTTGACGATCTTCAACGTGGCCATTCCCGTAGGTGCCGCTCTAGGCTACCTGGTCGGCGGTACCGTAGGAGAACACTTCGGCTGGCGCATGTCCTTTATTGTCTCGGCGGTTCCGGCTATCCTGATCGCCTTATTGATCGCCTTCTTCATGAAGGAGCCGCAGCGCTCCATCAGCAAGGATCCGGGAGCGAAGCTCGATAAGGGAGCGGTTGTATCCCTGCTGAAAAATCCTGCGTATCTCTGCTCCGTTCTGGGCTATGCGGCAGTCACGTTCTCGCTCGGCGGCATCTCCTGGTGGATGCCATCCTTTTTGCAGCGAGTCGACGGCCGCTCGCAGAGCTCAGCCGCCTTCCTGATGGGAGCGATCACGGTTGTGACCGGACTCGCCGGAACCATCGTCGGCGGCGTGGTTGCGCAGAGATGGTCGAAGCGAACCTCAAAGGCGCTCTATCTCGTACCGGGCATCGCTGCCGCACTGGCAACGCCTCCCGCTCTCGTCTGCTTCTTTGGCCCGAGGTCGCTCACCCTGCCGAGCCTGGCGGTAGCGATCTTCCTCATCTTTCTCGGAACGGGGCCGGTGAATGCAGCGACCATCAATGCCGTGCGGCCGGAGATTCGCGCCACCGCGCTTGCCGGTCAACTCTTTCTCATTCACGCCCTCGGAGATGCGATCAGCCCGCGCATCATCGGCGCCGTCTCTGATCGCTCCACGCTGTCCGTCGGGCTTGGCTCCACGCTGATCACACTCGTGGTCGCAGCCGTTATCTTCTTTATAGGCGCTCGCTTTGCGCCGCCGCTGCACCCGGCTTCAAGCACCGTTACCGCCTGACGCGGTGCTTCTCAAAGCTCCCCGCCAAGCACGCATGGCTCTCGTAAAGAGTCCTCGCAAAAAGTCCCGTAAAGTAAGGATCGGCAGTGTCTCTGGTTTCTTTTCTCCCTGTTGCTTTTATAGGTTTGGCATGGACGCTTGCGCTGGCCTGGAGCGTGCAGCTGGTGACAGTGGCCATCGGGCTCAGGCGCTTGCCGTCCCTGCTCGATCCCGCCTCTCCGTCGCATCCGCCGCCGGACACCTCCATCGCCGTGATCGTTCCAGGCTGCAACGAGCAGCAGGCGATCGCGGCCTGTCTTCAGTCGCTGCTCGCGCAGGACTGGTCCAACCTGCACATCGTTGCCGTCAACGATCGCTCGACCGATGCAACCGGCGAGATCATGGAGTCGCTTGCGAGCCGCGATCCCGACCGGCTCTCCGTGCTTAAGGTGACGGAGCTGCCCGAAGGCTGGCTCGGCAAGACGCATGCCATGGCTCTTGCGGCGCGGCACGCACGCTCTCTCTTCGCGCCGCGATGGCTGCTCTTCACGGATGGCGACGTGATCTTTCATCCGCAGTGTCTTCGCCGCTCGCTTGCACTGGCCGAGGCGGAGCAGGCAGACCACCTCGTCACGCTTCCTACCGCGGTCATTCGTACGGCAGGGGAAGGCATGCTGATGGCGTTTCTCCAGGTCATCGGCCTGTGGGGAGCTCGTCTCTGGCGGGTCAAGGATCCTGCGGCACGCGATGCGATCGGCATCGGTGCCTTCAACCTCATACGCGTCTCGGCCTATGAGCAGGTAGGCGGCTTTGAACGGCTTCGGCTGCAGGTTCTTGAGGACCTGGCACTCGGGCGGATGGTCAAAGATGCGGGTCTGCGGCAGCGAGTCGCTCTGGCGCCGCGCTTTGTGCAGGTGTACTGGGCGCCCGGAGTGCAGGGTGTGCTCAACACCATGACCAAGAACCTCTTTGCGATCTTTCAGTTCCGCATGGTTCCGATGATTGCGGCCTGCTGTGGCCTTGCGCTGTTGTGTCTTGGTCCGGTCGCCGGCATCGTCTGGCAGCCGACACACCTGCCCTGCGTGATTGCCCTCGCCGCCGTCGCCGGTGTGTATTGGATCGCAGGCCATCGCCTGAGCAGGTTGCGCGTGGTGAACTGTCTTGGCTTTCCCCTGAGCACCGTGCTGTTTCTCTATGCCATCCTGCGATCCACTGTCGTCACACTGGTCAACAGCGGCGTCTCCTGGCGAGGCACGTTCTATCCGCTGAAAGAACTTCGCAGCGCCGCGATTAAGCTGCGCTAGCTGGGCACGCCCTAAACCTCAACCAAACGTCTGCCATACCGCTTGTCCACATACTCATCGAGAATCACCTGAAACTCCTCGACGATGCGGTCTCCCTTGAGCGTCGTAAACAACTTTCCGTCAACGTAGACCGGTGCCTTGGGCTCCTCAAACGTTCCCGGAAGCGAGATGCCGATATTGGCATGCTTCGACTCTCCCGGACCGTTCACGATGCAGCCCATCACGGCCAGCTTCAGCTCCTCGACGCCGGCGTATTGCTGCTTCCACTCCGGCATCTGCTCGACCAGGTAGTTCTGAATGCGTTCCGCCAGCTCCTGGAAGTAGGTGGAGGTCGTCCGTCCGCATCCCGGGCAGCTCGTCACCTGCGGCATGAAGCTGCGAATGCCCAGCGACTGCAGAATCTGCTGGCCGCAGCGAACCTCCTCCGACCGATCGCCGCCCGGCGTTGGCGTCAGGCTGACACGAATCGTATCGCCGATTCCCGCCAGCAGCAGCGGCGCGAGCCCTGCCGTTGACGCCACGATCCCCTTCATTCCCATGCCCGCCTCGGTAAGGCCAAGGTGCAGCGCATAGTCCGATCGCCGCGCCAGCTCGGTATACACATCCAGCAGATCGCGAACGTTCGAGACCTTGGCGCTGAGGATGATCTGGTCCCGCCGCAGGCCGTACCGCTCCGCCGCCGCCGCGTTATCGAGCGCGGAGACCACCATTGCCTCCATCATCACGTCGCGTGCATCCTGCGGCCGCGGGCTCTTCGAGTTCTCATCCATCATGCGGGTCAGCAGCGCCTGATCGAGCGACCCCCAGTTCACGCCGATCCGCACCGGCTTCTGATTATCGACCGCGCACTCCACCATGGTGCGAAAGTTGTCGTCATCCTTGCGCCCGATCGAGACGTTGCCCGGATTGATGCGGTACTTTGCCAGCGCGCGCGCGCACTCCGGATACTTCCGCAGCAGCAGATGGCCGTTGTAGTGGAAGTCGCCAATGATCGGCGTGGTCCATCCCTTCCTGTCCAGCTCGTCGACGATGTACGGAACCGCCTTTGCCGCGTCATCGTTGTTAACCGTGATGCGCACCATCTCCGAGCCGGCGCGTGCCAGCGCTGCTACCTGCTGCACAGTGCTTTCGATATCAGCCGTGTCCGTGTTGGTCATTGATTGCACCACCACCGGCGCGCTTGATCCCACACGCACATTCCCAACCATCACCGTGACAGCCTGTCGACGAACGATCTGAGGCATAGATGCTCCAAGGTCTAGTTTACCAGCCCTGTACCCGGCCTCTTATCCCGCCCGGACCCAAGCGGGTACACTAAGCGAACGTGGCCCGGTAGCTCAGTTGCATAGAGCAGCGCACTCCTAACGCGAAGGTCGCAGGTTGGACTCCTGCCCGGG
>CAXTJC010000365.1:0-3826 GCA_964244225.1 uncultured Acidobacteriaceae bacterium | reverse complement strand
AGCCAGCTCGATCATGCGGTGGTAGGGCAGAATCACCTGAGCACGGTTCGAGACGAAGAGCTGTCCATCAATTCTCAGCCCGGCTTCCTTCAGCTTCTTGACCTCGCTCAGAAAGGCCATCGGATCGAGCACCACGCCATTGCCGATAACGCCCTTGCACTCCGGCCGCAGAACGCCGCACGGAATCAGCTGCAGCACGAACCGTTTGCCCGAGATGATAACGGTATGTCCAGCGTTATGGCCGCCGGCATAGCGCGCCACCACGTCATAGTGGCCGGAAAGCACATCGACAATCTTGCCTTTGCCTTCATCGCCCCATTGGGCGCCAAGAAGTACCGCTGATTTGCGCTTTGTCACGAGGAAATCTTGTCTCCGGAAAATGCTTCGAGTGAAGACCGATCGAAGTGAGAGGTCCACTGTCAATTTTATACTGGAGATTGGGGAGTGGCCGATGCCGGTAGAGTTCAAGACGATCAAAGCAATGGAGAGCAGGCGGGTCATGATGCGCTTCGACGACGGTCATGAGGTCATCGCCCTTCTGCTCTCGGCTACGGAGGATTTCGATGGCAGCCGGCACCTGATATACGACGCCGTCGAGTGGGCCAATCAGAACGAGACATACGGCGGCGGCCCCGGGACCTGTTACTACGCACGTGGAGAGACGCTGGTCAGCATCGAACCCGCAGGAGAGCCCCGTGCCGGAGTTGCCTGAGGTCGAGACCGTCGCGAATGGAGTGCATGAGCGCGTCCGCGGCCGGCGCATCACAGGCGTCTGGACCAGCGGCAAGCCGCAGACCTTCAAGAGCCCGGAGAGCGAGATCGAAGCGGTGCTGACCGGAGCGACCATCGCCGGCGTGCGGCGCGTCGGCAAGACCATTGTCATGACCCTTGCTCTGCCTCTCGGCCAATCCAGCAACGACAAACCAAGCCATGAGGAAGCAGCCCCGCGGCCGGCGGCGGAGTTCCTCATCCACCTCGGCATGACCGGCCGCCTTCTGGTCGCGAAGGCCGAGGTCCCGCTGCCTCCCCACACCCACGCGGTGCTCACGCTCGACGACCGGCGCGAGGTTCGCTTCGTCGATCCGCGGCGCTTCGGCCGGCTCTCCGTCCATCGCGAGGCCTACGCCGGCCCCGGCGCGGAGCCCCTCACCATCTCCCCGGCAGCCTTTGCCGCACTCTTCCACGGCCGTCGCACCCCCATCAAAGCCGCGCTGCTGAACCAGTCGCTGCTCCATGGAGTCGGCAACATCTACGCCGACGAGGCCCTGGCGCGCGCCGGCATACGGCCGCGCCGGCAGGCAGCCCGGGTCACCCGCGCGGAGCTTGAACGCCTGCGCGTCTCGCTCGTTGAGGTCCTCCAGCGGGCCATAGCGCTCGGCGGCTCCTCCGTCTCGGACTACGTGGACGCCGACGGCATCGCGGGCTTCTTCCAACTCGAGCACCGTGTCTACGCGCGAGCCGGACAGCCCTGCCGCATCTGCAAAACGCCCATCAAGAAAATCGTCGTGGGCGGCCGCGGCACCCACTTCTGCCCGTACTGCCAGCGCTAGAACATCTCTACTTGGTTGTCATCCTGGAGCGCATCTCCTCTTGGTTTGTCATCCTGGAGCGCAGTGAAGGATCCCCGCACCTTCCTTTGGGCTGCAAAGCACAACCAGCGAAAGAGAATCCTCACAACAACCGCGAACAGCCCGTCCGTAAACCATAGTCCGCCCTCAATCCGCGCCAGCGACACACCCCGCCCGAAGCTCCGCCTGCGGAATCGCAATCTGCCGACCATGCGGCAGATAGTGAACTCGCTCGACCGCATCTCCCTCGGCCGCACGCACGCTCAGCACCACCTCGTGGTCCGCGTCGCCGTACCAGAGCGACCAGCCCAGCATCACCTGGCCGTCGCGCAGACCGGCCCGGAACGCCGCACTCTGCGGATCCACATCGTGCAAAGCAGCCCCGCGAACCAGCAGCCCGGGCGGCAGCCCCAGCGCAAACGTCCATGCCGGCGTCGGCCGCAGCACCACACATGCGCCCAGACTCTCCGGGCTTACCGGCACGTCCGCCCGCCCCTCCGCAAAGCCGCGCAGACGGCCGACCGTAGCCGCATCCACAAAGCGCCCCACCTCTACGAAGATGCGCTCATTCGTCAGTGGCTGGCCGGAGCCGACCAGAAGTCCGCGCATCACGTCATCGAGCGAAGCCCTCCCCTCCGTCTCGCGCGCAATCTCCGCATTCAGCCACAGCGCGATCACTGCTCCTCTCAGATACGGCACACGATAGCGCACCTCGTCATCGTCGAGCGAGATCGCCTGCTCGCTCTCGCCCGCGGCCAGCGCGGGAGAGGTTAGGGTCTCGCGCAGCAGCGCGTTTACCCGCTTCAGATAGGTCGTCCGATCGATCAAACCACCACGTTCGAGCAGCAGATCCTGATAATAGGTTGTCACCCCTTCCACAAACCATGCAAGCTTCGCGGCGTCGGCCACCGGCCCTAGACTGCTCGGGTTCCACGCGTGGAACGCCTCGTGCGCGAAGAGCGACTCCGTCTCAGGTCCAAAGTGCTCTCCCGGCGCGAGCGTCAGGCTGAACGCATGCGTGAACGCAGACCCGCCGCCGCCCGATGTGCCTGCCTCATACGGCGCCAGCACAACCGCATACCAGGGCGGGACCGGGGTCTTCCAGAAGCTCCGTTCCGCCCCTAAAATCTCGTGCACCTTGAGTGACATCTCCTGCTCGGAGAAGCTCCAGTGCCCTGCAACCGCCAGCAGCACCGGCCCGCCCAGCACCGCACTCTGCCGTGTAGACAGCTCACCGGCTACAAAGAGTGCGTTCGACACCTCACTCCAGGCGCCCCGCATCGCCTGGTGCGCCTCAGTCCCAAAGCTGGTCACCAGCGACTGCCCGGCAGGAAGATGAACGAAGTCGAACGAGACCTGCACCGCCGCGGTGCCGTCCATGCGTGGCGCGATCAGGCCGTTCTCTCCATTGAACTCGACCAGATCCGGCCGCAGCAGAACCCGGTGCCGCTCGGCCGCGCGAAACGCCCCTGTCCAATCCTGGACAAGGTCGTAGTCCAACTGCATCGTCGTCCCCGGCTTGGCGCGCAGGCTCAGCCGCGACGGCCGGCCGGTCGGTTCAAGCGACACCTCGCTGCCGGTGATCCGCAGGTTTTCGATCGCACGCTCAAGACTGCGCGCATCCGCCCAGGTCGACGTCAGCTCCAGCAACTCCGCCCCGCTCGCAGGGCTTGCAGTCTCAAGCGTGACATGCACCCTACCCACATGCCCGAAGTCGAACCGATAGGCCAGCCGCCGGGCTGGCTCCTGACGTGGTTCTGACCGTGACTCCGGGCGTAGACCTGGCGTGCGTCCCTGCAGGCGACCCGCCGGCGCGGCACAGCACAGGAAAACAACGGCAGCACACAGGCAGACAAAGCGCTTCAGACAATACAAAACAGCATCCAGGCTGGGGGTGCGTCCGTGGCCGATGTATGCCATCTCCGGTACCCCGCGAATCTCAGTGTACGGAATCGGGAGTCATAGCTTCACCAAATCTTCGCCCGGTCAGCAGTACCCAAGGGTTGCGTCGGCGGTTACGAGGTTGCGCTTGGAGTTATCCGCAACGGATCACCGCGACGAGCGCTGCTCCTACTGCAGCCCGGCCGCCCGCTCCGCCGTGATCGCCGCGCCGACCAGCCGAGCCGGCGGCTCATCTTTCACAATCTCGACCGAGTAGCTCTGCAGTGGGCTCATCTTCACCATCTGCTGGATGTAGTCGCGCAACATCGGCAGATCGACAAAACGCGCGTTGAAGCCGGTCAGAAAGAACTTGCCCG
>CAXTJC010000364.1:0-3832 GCA_964244225.1 uncultured Acidobacteriaceae bacterium | reverse complement strand
TCCACTCCGCTGCGCTTCGGTCGGAATGACAAACGAGAGGGCGGTATCCGTTTCGGCAGCGATGGTCCGGAGTTAGCGGGTTGTCGCCGCAGTGAGGGGGTTGGAGGTGCGGGTCAGGCCGAAGGCGGCGATGAAGAGGTAGCAGAGGACGGGGAGGAGGAAGGCGTGGTGGACGCCGAGGCGGTCTGCGAGGAAGCCCTGGGCGACGGGGATGATGGCACCCCCAACGATGGCCATGACCATGAGCGAGGAGCCTTTGCTGGTGAGGGGGCCGAGGCCTTCGAGGCCGATGGTGAAGATGCTGGGGAACATGACGGAGTTGAAGAGACCGACGAGGATGATGCTCCAGACGGCGATGTTGCCGAAGGTGAGCATGGTGGTGACGACGAGGGCGGCGGCGACGAGGGCGACGAGGCCGAGCAGGCGGGAGGCGCGGACGCGGGTAAGGATGGCCGAGCCGGCGAAGCGGCCGATCATGGCTCCGAGCCAGTAGTAGCTGACGAGGTGGGCGGCGGCGCGCTCGGTGAGGTTGCCGATGTCGGGGAGCGAGAGATAGTTGACGAGGAAGCTGCCGATCGAGACCTCGGCGCCGACGTAGAGGAAGATGGCGAGGGCTCCGAGGAGGAGCTGGGGGTGACGCCAGATGCTGTCGTGGGTAGCGGCGGAGGTGTCGAACTGGCCGGGGCGGATGTCCTGGGTGAAGCTCATGCTGGGGAGCTTGACCACCGCGATCGCAATCGCCAGCAGGATGAGGGCGAGGGCGATGCCGGTGTAGGGGATGCGGACGGTGGAGGCCTGCTCGGTGCGGTAGGTCTGGAGGGCGGCGGCGGAGAGGGAGTGGAGTCGCTCTGGCGCGAGGGTGGAGGTGCTGAGGATGACGGCTGCGCCGAAGAAGGGAGCGACGGTGGTGCCGAGGGAGTTGAAGGCCTGCGAGAGGTTGAGGCGGGAGGAGGCGGTGCGGGCGGGGCCGAGGTTGGCGACGTAGGGGTTGGCGGCGACCTGGAGGGCGGTGATGCCGGCGGCGAGCACGATGAGCGCGCCGAGGAAGAGCGGGAAGCTGGCGATGGAGGCGGCGGGGACGAAGAGAAGGGCGCCTACGGCCATCACAAGCAGTCCCGCGACCATGGTGCGCTTGTAGCCGATCCACTCGACGATCTTGCCGGCCGGCTGGGCGAAGACGAAGTAGGAGGAGAAGAAGGCGAACTGGACCATCATGGCCTGGGCGAAGCCGAGCTCGAAGATGGATTTGAGATGGGGGATGAGGATGTCGTTGAGACAGGTGAGAAAGCCCCACATGAAGAAGAGCATGGTGGCGATCGACATGGCGCGGATGTTGGTGGATTCGAGGTTGGTATCGAGGGCGGGGCTGGACTGCAGGGAGATGGCCATGTGGTGTGGCTCCTGAGGACTGGTGAAACGGTAGAACGAGCAACGGCAAAGGCGAAATACAGGGGTCTCTCCGCTCGCGATGCTCGGTCGAGATGACGGCTTCTGAAGGGTAACGAAGACGGCTGAGGACCTAGTGCAGACGCGCGCCTATTCCTTATACGCGATGTATTGATGGACGGCTTAGGGTTTGTGGATCGGGCGACAGTGCATGGAAGTGCGAGATAGACTTCGGGGCGAAGCAAGTTTGCTGGGTTTGAGGAGATTTCTTTTGCGTTTATCGAGGCTGATGGCTGGGGCGGTTGTATCTGGAGTGGTTACGTTTGCGGCGGTGGGGCAGGGACCGAAGGGTGGGAAGACGGCGGTGGCTCCGCAGGCGTGGATGAATACGTCATTGACGGCGGATGAGCGGGCGGAGCTGGCGGTGAGGGCGATGACGCTTGACGAGAAGATACGGCTGGTGCACGGGATTGGGTGGGGGCCGCTGCGCGAGGGGGCTCCGGTGCCGGCGGACAACAACGGCGGCGCGGGCGAGGTGGAGGGGATCGCGCGGCTGGGGATTCCGTCGATTCAGCAGGCAGATTCGGCGGTGGGGGTGCGGATGGCGGCGCCGCAGAGCCGGTACGCGACGTTGCTGCCGAGCGTGCTGGGGGCTGCGAGCTCGTGGGATCCGGATGCTGCGTTTCTGTACGGCGATGTGATTGGGCGGGAGCTGCGGGCGCAGGGGTATAACCAGTCGATCGGCGGCGGGGTGGACCTGGCGCGGGATCCGCGGAATGGGCGGCTGTTTGAGTATCCGGGCGAGGATCCGGTGCTGGCGGGGGTGACGGTGGGGCAGCTGATTCGCGGGGTGCAGTCGAACCGGATCATGGGCGACATCAAGCACTATGCGCTGAACGACCAGGAGACGGGGCGCAATACGCTGAATGTAGAGATCGACCATAAGGCGGCGCGGGAGAGCGATCTGCTGGCGTTCGAGATTGGGATACGGGTGGGGCAACCGGCGAGCGTGATGTGCTCGTACAACAAAGTGGGCGGGGACTGGGCGTGCGAGAACGACTATCTGCTAAACCATGTGCTGAAGGGGAGCTGGGCGTATCCGGGGTTTGTGGTGTCGGACTGGGAGGCGACGCATACGACGGTGAAGGCGGCGAAGGCTGGGCTCGATATGCAGATGCCGGGGGACGAGTACTTTGGCGCGGGGCTAAAGAAGGCGGTTGAGACGGGCGAGGTGCCGGCGGCGCGGCTGGATGATATGGTGCACCGGATTCTGCGATCGATGATTGCGACGGGCGTGGTGGACAGCCCGCCGACGCGGCGGTTTGTGGTGGATCCGTTTCGCGGGCGGGATGATGCGCAGCATATCGCAGAGGAGAGCTTGGTGCTGCTGAAGAACGAGCGGGCGGTGCTGCCGCTGGGGCCGGCGGTGAAGTCGATCGTGGTGATTGGGGCGCATGCGGATGTGGGGGTGATGAGCGGCGGTGGGTCGGCGCAGGTGGACGCGCCGGGCGGCAATGCGGTGAACCCGACGCGGCCGACGAAGTGGGGTGAGGCGGTGTATTTTCCGAGCTCGCCCGTGAAGTATCTGCGGGAGCGGATGCCGGGGACGGCGATCGCGTTCGATGACGGGACGGATGTGGCGCGAGCGGCGGCGGCGGCGAAGAAGGCGCAGGTGGCAATCGTGTTTGCGGACCAGTACATGAGCGAGGGCTCGGACAAGCCGACAATGGGTCTGCCGAACGGGCAGGACGCGCTGATCGCGGCGGTGGCGGCGGCGAATGCGCGGACGGTGGTGGTGCTCGAGACGGGCAATCCGGTGTCGATGCCGTGGGTGGCGCAGGTGCCGGCGGTGGTGGAGGCGTGGTATCCGGGGATCGGCGGCGGGCAAGCGATTGCGGCGCTGCTGACCGGGGCGGTCAACTTTTCGGCGAAGCTGCCGATAACGTTTGCGAAGACGGAGGCGGACCTGCCGCATCCGGTGGTGTTCGGGCTGGAGCATGCGGGGCCAAACGGGCTGCCGGAGCACTGGGCGAAGGATGCGCCGGAACGCTTCTTCCGGGTGCCATATACGGAAGGTGCGCGATTTGGTTACAAATGGTTTGACTCGGAGAAGAAGGAGCCGCTGTTCGCGTTTGGGCATGGGCTTTCGTACACGACGTTTGCGTACTCGGGGCTGACGGTCGATGCGGCGGCGAGGACGGCGACGTTCACGGTGAAGAACACGGGCAGGCGCGACGGCACGGAGATTGCGCAGGTGTATGTGCAACTGCCGACGGCGGCAGGTGAGAGCTTTCGGCGGCTGGCGGCGTGGAAGCGGGTGCCGCTGGCGGCGGGGCAGTCGCAGGTGGTGACAGTGGCGATGGAGCCGCTGGCGATGGAGGTGTTCGATACGGGGAAGGATGGATGGCAGATGCTGCCGGGAGAGTATGGGGTTTCGGTGGGCGGG
>CAXTJC010000363.1:0-3841 GCA_964244225.1 uncultured Acidobacteriaceae bacterium | reverse complement strand
ATTCTGAGCGCAGCGAAGAACCTGCTTCTTGCCTTTCACGACGGAGCGAAGCGACGTAGGTTCCAACCGTCGCCACTCTCCAGCGCGGCCACACCATAAGCGACAATAGAGCAATGTCCGAACCCCTCGCCATCACCACCCGCGGCCTTCTCTTTGACATGGATGGCGTGCTCGTCAGCTCCATCGGCTCCGTTACCCGCTGCTGGCGGCGCTGGGCCGCGCACTACGGCATCCCGAACGCCGAAACCTACGAGGTCCCGCACGGCCGCCGCGCCATCGACATCGTCAAGCAGCTCCGGCCCGACATCGACCCCATCGAAGGTCTCAACGTCATCGAAGACATGGAGATCGACGACACCGCCGACCTCATCGTCCTTCCCGGCGTGAAATCCCTGCTTGAAAGCCTGCCGCCCGAGCGCTGGGCCATCGTCACCTCCGCCACCCGCCGCCTGCTTCTCGGCCGGCTGCAGGCCGCCGGCCTGCCCATCCCGTCCCGTATCATCAGCGCCGACATGGTCGAAAACGGCAAGCCCCACCCCGAGCCCTACCAGCGCGGAGCCGCACTCCTCAACCTCACCCCCGAAGACTGCATCGTCGTCGAAGACGCCCCCTCCGGCATCGCCGCCGGCATCGCCGCCGGCTCCCGCGTGCTCGCCGTAGTCACCAGCCACGCCGCAGCCGAGCTCCAGCAGGCCGACTGGATCGTTTCGTCGCTCGAGCACGTCACCGCCACCACCACCCCCGCTGGTCTCACCCTTCATCTCACTTCCGCTACCGTCACCGCCGCGCCAGAAACCGCCTCCACGCACTCGTAGCAGCCACCATCTCTTCATCAGCCATTATTTGCTTGTCATTCTGGGGCGCAGCCAAATTTTAGTTTGTCATTCTGAGCGCAGCGAAGAATCCCCGCATTTCGTATTTTACGACGGAGCGCAGCGACGCGAACCATTTCTCCCTCAGCCAGCTCTTCCACTCCGCGCCCCCAAAATCCCCTCCACCCGCGCCAAATCCTCCTCCGTATCCACCCCCACCGTATCGATCTCCGTCGCCTCCACATACACGCTCAGCCCATTCTCCAGAAATCGCAGCTGCTCCAGCCTCTCCGTCGTCTCAAGCAGACTCGGCGCCAGAGCAGGGAAGCCCATCAGCGCCGCCCGCCGATACGCATACAGCCCGATATGCTTCCAGTACACCGCCCTGCCACTCCCGTCGCGGTCAAACGGAATCGTCGCCCGTGAAAAGTAGAGCGCCCGCCCATCTACCGCCGTCACCACCTTCACCGCATTGGGGTTGCGCTCGTTCTCTTCCGTGCACCGCACCTTCAGCGTCGTTACATCGACTCGGCGGTTGCGAAACGGCCGCAAAAGCGCGGTCACATGCTCGGGTCGCAGCAGCGGCTCATCTCCCTGAATGTTCACGTAGATCGCCGCCGTCATCCGCTCGGCCACCGCATGCAGCCGGTCGGTCCCACTCGCCAGTTCAGTGCTCGTCATCGCGCACGGCCAGCCCTCGCGCTCACACAGCCGCATCACCTCATCGGCATCGGTCGCGATCACCACGTGGTCCAGCTCCACGCACCGCAGCGCCGCCTCATAGACCCACGCCAGCAGCGGCTTGCCGGCAATCTCCCGCAGCACCTTGCGCGGCAGCCGCGACGACGCCAGACGCGCCGGGATCACCCCCAGAACACCCATCTCCTCGCCTCGCCTGCGGTTTTCGATTCCAGCGGAATCCGGTATGATTGGCTCTGTCGCTGCCGTAGCGCCCTCGCGTGTGCTTCGTCTCGTCTCCACGGCAAACAAGACACAATCGGCGGTGTAGCTCAGATGGTTAGAGCGACGGACTCATAACCCGTAGGTCAGTGGTTCGATCCCACTCACCGCCACCAAACGTGTCATCTCTATTGCGTGCCACGGGAGTTGTAGCCCGCCTGCAGCCAGCCGTCCCGATCAAGAGAGTATCATTCTGCTCACCAGCTACGTCTAACCGATGTCGCCTCCTGGAGCGTCCGCCCGCATGCCCAAGCTGTCCAAGATCCTTCTCCTCGCCGCCTCCGTGGTTCTCGTCCTGGCCGTCTTCCTCGGCGTCAACTCAAGCGGCGTCAGCGCGGCGTCCGACGATCCGCAGCAGGACGGAGCCTACCGGCAGATCAACGTCTACAGCGAGGTCCTCCGCCACATCCAGACCGACTACGTCGAAGACCCGAACATCACCAACGTGACTGATGGAGCGCTCCGAGGCCTGCTTGAATCCCTCGACGCCGACTCCAGCTATCTCACGCCCGCGGACTACAAAATCTATAAGACGTCGCGCCTCGGCAAGGGTCAGGTCGGCATCAACGTCTCGAAGCGCCTCGGCTACGCCACCGTCGTCTCCGTCGTTCCCGGCAGCCCCGCCGACAAGGCCAACCTCTCCGACGGCGACATTATCGAGTCCATCGGCCCTCAGCACACCTACGATCTCTCGCTCGCCATGATCCAGCTCCTGCTCGACGGCCAGCCCGGCAGCCAGCTTACCCTCTCCGTCGTTCGCCCCTCCAAGCGCGCCGACCCCGAGAAGATGACGCTCACCCGCACCGTCGGCGCTCTGCCGCCCGTCACCGAGAGCTTCTATGAGAACGCCAGCATCCTCTATATCAAGCCCGTCTCGCTCGATCACGAGCACGTCCAGCAGATCGAAGGCAAGCTCAAGGGCATGTCCCGCCTGAACACCAAGAAAGTTCTGCTCGACCTGCGTGACGTCTCCTCGGGCGATATGCCGGAGGCAGTCCGCACCGCCAACTTCTTCCTCAAGACCGGCACCATCGCCGCGCTCGAAGGCCAGAAGATCGCCAAGCAGACCTTCACCGCGGAGTCCTCAAAGGCCGTCGCCGCCAACGCCCCTCTCGTCGTCCTCGTCAATCGCGGCACCGCCGGCCCGGCCGAGCTCGTAGCCGCCGCCCTGCTCGACAACAAGCGTGCCGAGATCGTCGGCGAGCACACCTTCGGCGAAGGCTCGCAGCAGAAGACCTTCGAGCTGCCGGACGGAGCCGCGCTGATCCTTTCAGTCGCCAAGTACGAGTCGCCCTCCGGCAAGAAGCTGCAGGATGAAGGCGTCACCCCCGGCGTTCTCGTCGCCTCCGCCCAGCCCGAAGCCGACGACGCGGACGACGAAGCGCCACCCACTCCGGCGCCAAATGCCGTCGCCCCGCAGCCTGCCCCCCAGAACAAGCTGCCCGCGCAAAAGTCACCCGTAACCGTCGACGACCAGCTCTCGAAGGCCCTCGACATCCTCAAAGGCAAGGCCGCCTGAAGAACAAGGCGGCCCGCTCAACCCTGTCTAATGAGACTCTGAGAATGCCCTTTTTTTTCTTTCTTCCATTCCGAGCAGCGCGAGGAACCTGCTTTTCGTTCGGACCGGCTGAATATCTCTCCTGAAGATAAAAGTTCTTTGACTAAATCAGACCATTCTTAGGTCGACTCACTCGTACCGAAACGTCGTGACAGGCCCCAGCGGATGGCTGCTCTTGAGAAAACTTCAAAGAAGCCGTCATCTCGACCGAAGACGTGCGGCTTCATCGCAAGTCGCAGAGGAGAGATCCCCGTATTCTGCCTTTGTCTTTGCTCGCTTTGTCTTTGCTCGCTTTAAACCCATACGCCGCAAACCATGGTTACCAACAGTCTCGATGGTGTGTGCCATGCTTCGTATCCGGGTGCTACCGTAAACAGGCCGTGGAAACTCTGCTGCCCTCCATCACGAAGCGATCCCGGCGTCTCCAACCCGACCCGGAACCCTGGTGGCGGCGGCCCGTCCGCTTCAAGCTTCGCCGCCCCGCTCCTGTCGCACCCGTCCGCCAGGCCTC
>CAXTJC010000362.1:0-3858 GCA_964244225.1 uncultured Acidobacteriaceae bacterium | reverse complement strand
CACTCATCCGCGTTCCCTACTCGGCGACCTACACTTTCTACACGGGTGCTGCACCGCCCTGAAAAAATATCCGTCTCATCTCAGCTTCGCGAAGGTCCGCTGCGAGGCCACGTCCAATCGCGAATGTCCTCTCGATCAATACCATTCTCGTGCGCATAGTTGATGCTGTCGATGATCTGATCCTGCAGCCACGCCTTCGTATGGGCGGCCGAAGCCTGCAGCGTCGGAACGCGATCGATAATATCCATCGCCAGCGTAAAACGATCGACTCCATTCAGAATCGCCAACTCAAGCGGCGTGTTGATGTTGCCCTTCTCCTTGTAGCCATGAACGTGGAAGTTCGCGTGGTTGGCCCGCCTATACGTGAGCTTATGAATCAGCGACGAGTAAGCATGGAAGTTGAAGATGACCGGCTTATCCCTGGTGAACAGACCATCAAACTCGCGTTCAGAAAGACCGTGCGGATGCTCGCGGTCTGATATGAGCCGGAAGAGATCCACGACATTGATAAACCGTATCTTTACGCTCGCGCACCGCTCACGCAGAATAGCCACCGCTGCCAGCGACTCGGATGTTGGAATATCGCCGGCGCACGCCATGACCACATCCGGCTCGTGGCCCGCATCGTTCGACGCAAAGTCCCAGATTCCGATCCCCTTCGTGCAGTGGCGGATCGCCGTATCCATATCGAGATACTGCAGATGCAGTGCCTTGTCGGCAACAATCACGTTGACGTAATCCGTGCTGCGCAGGCAATGGTCCGCAACCGACAGCAGGCAGTTCGCGTCTGGCGGTAAATAGATACGCGTAATCTCCGGACTCTTGTTAGTCACGATGTCGAGAAAGCCGGGGTCCTGATGGGTAAAGCCGTTGTGATCCTGCCGCCAAACCAATGAGCTGATCAAAAGATTAAGCGATGAGATTGGTGCACGCCAGCGTAGCTCAAGCTTGCTCTTCTCAAGCCACTTCGCATGCTGATTGAACATCGAGTCGATGATGTGGACGAAGGCCTCGTAGCTGTTCAGCAGGCCGTGGCGACCGGTCAGCACGTAGCCCTCAAACCAGCCCTCAAGCGTGTGCTCGCTGAGCATCTCCATCACGCGGCCGGTCGGTGAGAGATAGCCGCCGTCATCGTCAATGGGAAGGCGCTCCTCCATCCATGTCTTGCCGCTCGCCTCATACATTAACTGCAGCTTGTTTGAGGCCGTCTCATCCGGCCCGAAGACGCGAAAGCTTGTCATGTTGCGGCGAATCGTATCGCGAAGAAATCCTCCTAGCGTCTCCGTCGAAGAGACCATGACCTGACCCGGTTGATCGAGCTTGATGGCGTAGTCGCGGAAGTCAGGCAGTTCCAGTGGCTTGCGCAGCGACCCACCATTCGCATGTGGATTCGCGCTGATCCGGCGAGTTCCCACAGGCGGTACTGCCTTCAACTCCGGAATGAGCGCGCCGGCCTCGTCAAAGAGCTCCTCCGGCTTGTAGCTGCGCAGCCATGCCTCCAGATCGCGCAACTGATCCGGTTTGGTTACAGGATCGAGGATCGGTATCTGGTGAGCGCGCCACGAGCCCTCCACCTGATGGCCCTCAACGACCTTTGGCCCAGTCCATCCCTTCGGCGAGCGCAGTACGATCATCGGCCAGTGGGGGCGTGGTGGAATCGCATCAGCAGGAGCGCTCCGCGCCTCTTGCTGAATCCGCCGGATCTCCAGAACACACTGCTCCATCGTCTCTGCCATCAGCTGATGCATCGTCGTGGGGTCGTCGCCTTCAACCACGAACGGCTTCCATCCCAGTCCGTGAAACAGGCTGCTCAGTTCGTCCGGGGAGATCCGCGCCAGCACCGTAGGATTTGCGATCTTGTAACCGTTTAGGTGAAGTATCGGAAGCACTGCGCCATCATGCACCGGATTCAGGAACTTGTTCGAGTGCCACGATGTCGCGAGGGGCCCCGTTTCGGACTCACCATCGCCCACCATCACGGCAACGATCAGCTCCGGGTTATCGAACGCCGCGCCAAAGCCGTGCGAGAGGCTATAGCCAAGCTCGCCGCCTTCATGGATCGATCCGGGAGTTTCAGGCGTGCAGTGACTCCCGATGCCGCCCGGAAACGAGAACTGCTTCATAAACTTCTGCAGGCCCGCAAGATCCTGGCTCTTATCTGGATAAACCTCGGAGTACACGCCTTCAAGATAGCTATTCGACAGTGTTGCCGGCGCCCCGTGTCCTGGCCCGGAGATGTACATGAGGTCAAGATCGTACTTCTTGATCATGCGATTCAGGTGAACCCACGTAAACGTCTGGCCCGGATCTGATCCCCAGTGACCCAGCAGACGATTCTTGATGTGCTCGGGCTTTAGCGGCTCGCGCAAGAGAGGGTTCGCGCGCAGGTACAGCATGCCCGCACAGAGATAGTTGCATGCGCGCCAGTAGGCGTCTGTAAGCCGCAGCTCTTCGGCAGAGAGCGCTGTTGCGGAGGACTGCATCGGTTGTGGGCTGATTAAGGAGCTGCTCATTGTAAGGACCTCGTGCTGCCGCAAGCGCGGCTGAGTCAATCGTTGGAGCTACCTGTCGGCGTTCGCCATGCGTGCGACGTGCATGGCAATCATGAGATCTTCCTGCGCTGGAGCGATGAGGATGCGCGTCTGTGAATCAGATGCACTAATCCCTCGCGCACCGTGGTTTTTTGCCGCATTGAGTTCATCATCGACGCGAATACCCAGCGAATCGAGACCGCTTAGGCTCTCTCTCCGTGTCGCCTCATCATGCTCGCCAATGCCACCGGTGAAGACGATCGTGTCTAGCCCGCCCAGCAGCCAGGCAAAGCTGCCGATGGTCTTTTTAATGCAGCGCGTGAAGACCTTCAGAGCCAGAACCGCTTCCGCACTGCCGTCCTTCGCCGCCTGCCGCACGGTCTGCATGTTGTTTTCAAGCCCCGAGAGCGCGACCATGCCGGATCTGTAATTTAGCAGCCTTTCCACAGCCAACACGGCCTCCATGCCTGCCTCCTTCTGCTGGCGCATCAGGTATAGAACAAGCCCCGGATCGAGATCGCCTGGCCGCGTCCCCATCACCACGCCGCCATCCGGCGTGAGGCCCATCGAGGTGTCGATCGAGCAGCCATTTTGCAAGGCCGTTACGCTACATCCGCTGCCAAGATGAGCAATCACCATCCGCTGCGGCAGCGGCTCTTCGCGCTTTTGCAGTTGATAGATAACCGACTCGCAGCTCAGGCCATGGAACCCGTACCGCTGTACACCAATGTCTCGAAAGCTCTTCGGGATCGCATAGATCGAGGCTTCCTTCGGCATGGTGCGATGAAACTCCGTGTCGAAGCAGGCATAGTGACCCAACTTGGGAAAGCGCTCCATCGCCACCCGAATCACCTCGATCACGGCCGGGTCGTGCAGCGGCGCGAAGTCGATGGCCTGTTCAAGCTCGCGGAACACGGCGGCCGTAATGCGCTGGTGGCCGCGCAGTCTCGCACCCGGATGGACGACGCGGTAGCCGACCGCATCGAACGCCGGCATGCCGGGCTTGGATACTAGGTCAAGGACGGCTCGCGCTGCCTCCGCCGGTGTGCCGGCCTTTGGTGTCGCGAACTGCTCCACGTTTTGAGCTTCGCCGGCACGGTCCAGATTCAACGCCGTATGCACGCCACCGATCCCACTCAGCTCTCCGTCAAGAAGCGGCCTTGGCTCCCCGCGCACATCGGAGGAGACCGTCTCATAGATCGAGAACTTCAGCGAAGAAGAGCCACTGTTGATAACGAGAATGCGCATCGGAGTTCCTTGACGGTACATCCCGTGAGATGCAGCTGTGTGAAACGCTGCTTACAAAAGCCCATTCTCCGGCAGGACC
>CAXTJC010000361.1:0-3858 GCA_964244225.1 uncultured Acidobacteriaceae bacterium | reverse complement strand
GTTCGCCATAGCATGCGGCGGTGGAGCTGAAAACGAGCTTCTGGGGGCCGACGGCTAACATTGCTTCAAGAAGAGTGAGCGTAGAGGCCGTATTGTTGCGAAAATAGATCTCAGGGCGCTGCATGCTCTCGCCGGCTTCGATCAGAGCGGCGAAGTGCATGACGCCATCGAAGGCTCCGTCGCGGAGAATGCCTTCGAGCAGGAGGCGGTCGTTGAGATCGCCTTGGACGAAACGGGCCTGAGGAGGCAGCGCGGATAAGTGACTGTGGCAAAGATTGTCGAAGATCGTAACGTCATGTCCTTCTTGCATCAAGAGCCGGGCTACGGTGCCGCCGATATAGCCTGCTCCGCCGGTTACGAGAACCTTCATGGATACCTCTTTCCTGCTCCAAATGCACCGCAAGGCACGTGTACCACCAAAGTACCAGTGTCAAGCTAAGGAAGCTACGGCACACTGACTCCAGTTGAAAGCAAGGCAAGACCCTGCCGGAGAGGGACTGTAAAAAGCTCTGGAACGGATCTTGCTGCAACCCTTTGGATCGCTTCCTTCGTCTTTCTGATGTACCCGTCTCTCCGGCACGACTTCACTCCCCGCCGGCCGAGTTTCTCCGGTGGGTCTGATCAGGTGTAGCTCCTGTTCCCTTTGCAGCCCTCGAGCGGGTTCATCCCGCCGCCAACACTTCCGATACCGACCAAGATGTGTCGCCTCCAGCCGCAGGGCTGGAGAACACCCTAAGGACCGTTCCCATGCCCGCCACCATGCAGAAGCCGCCCGCCACCGACGCCAAGCCCGCGCCCGCCAACATGCAGTTCAGCCACTTCGGTGTTCTGAATGACGGCAAGCAGAGCCGAACCTCGCTTTTCACCTCGATTACGGTGAACATCATCATCGCTCTGGTGGTGATCATCATCGGCGCTGCTGCGAAGAAGACGATGGACAAGCGGCAGAAGCTGACGAGCCTGACGGAGCCGATTCCGATTAAGAAGATCGAGCCGGAGAAGCCGAAGATTCTGCCGAGGCCGCTGCCGCCGACGCCGAAGATCGTGGTGGAGCCGCCCAAGATCAAGCTGCCGGACCAGGTGAAGCTGCCGGATCCGCCGAAGGTGCCTGAGATCAAGATGACGCAGCCGATCCCGGTAATCGCGCCCGCACCGCCGAAGCAGGTGACGCCGCCTCCCGCGCCAAAGGTCGTGAACCTTGGCCAGGCTGCTCCCGCGACGGTGGTTGCGACCAACCACCCGGCGGCCGTGGCTCTAGGACAGCAGACTAACCCGATCGCGCCGTCGAACCGGCCGGCGACGAGCGCCATCAACCTCGGACAGCGCGGGATGGCAGGCATGCCGGCCTCCAACACGGGCGCGGGCGCGACCAAGGTCAGCCTGGGCTCTGGCTCGCCGACCAGCACGGATATGGCTGGCAATGGTACCCGCGCGGTGCAGGGCGTGAAGCTTGGGGTAACGGGCGGGACAGGACCGATGAACGCCACGGGCAAGGTTGCCGGACCGGTGAACCTCGGCCAAGTGCAGCAGGCTGCCCTGCCGAAGCCGGCGGCGCCGACAGTTGCCAGCGCCAAGAGCGGCCCGAAGGTTCTGTACAAGCCCACGCCGGTGTATACGGCGGAGGCTCGCAGCATGCACCTGGAGGGTGTGGTTGCGGTCCGTCTGAAGGTTCGGGCGGATGGCGGTGTGCAGGTAGAGGGTGTGACGAGCGGCTTGGGCCACGGTCTGGATGAGGCAGCGGTGCAGGCAGTTCAGGGAACACGTTTCAAGCCGGCAACCGATGCCTCGGGTGCCGCGGTCGAGTGGGAAGGTGTTGTCAACGTAGCTTTCCAGCTTGCGGGATAGCTTCCTCCCAGGCGCGGGATCAACTAGCATTAAGCAGAACTAATGTCAGGACGGTAGGCCAGCAAGGCCACCGCAGGAGCAACTATGAGTTTCCGGAAATACACCACGGCCGGTTTTCTGCTGGCAACACTAGCGGCAGGATCGCTTTCGGCGAGCGCGGCGATTCCGCTGATCGGCAAGAAGAAGAAGACCGGGGATGACCTGCTGCCTTCGCGCAAGCCGACCGCGGCCCAGAACGCGCTGATCGATAAGTCGATCCTGCGCGAGAAGGAGGTCATCAAGGCGGTGAAGGAGCGGGCTCCGATGGTGGAGACCTACATCCAGAACATGCGGCCGGACCCACTGCTGAGCCAGATTCCCGAGTCGGACCAGCACTTTCTGGGGCGTGTGGCCTTCGGCAAGGTGATCGGCGATGCGGCCTACCAGACCAACAGCGACAGCGCGCACGGAACCAGCGGGAACGGCGGCAAGTTCGGCTTTCTGAAGCACTCGGCCTCCTACGTGACCGGTCTGGGCAGCAGCCTGCACCTGAACTTCCATGAAGCAGGCTTTGTGCAGATGCTGTTGATGGACTCCAACAGCTACGACCGGCAGCACTACCAGTTCTTTTACGTCCGGAACGACTTTCTGGGGAACACGCCGACGGCCGTCTTTGATGTTGTGCCGCTAGCCACCAAGGAGGGCAAGCTGGCGCTTACGGGGACAACGACGGGCCGCTTTTACGGGCGCATCTGGGTTGAGACCCGCAACGGCAATGTGGTGCGCTTCAATGGAGACTTCGCCGGCACGGAGAAGACAATCCGCGAGTTCTACCATTTCGACAGCTGGCGCACGAATGTGCAGCCGGATCTTTGGCTGCCGACCTCCTTCTATGTAGAAGAGAGCGATCCGAAGAGCACATCGCGCACGCTTAAATTCAAGGCTGTGAACCACATCTGGGGCTACATGCTGAAGGTGCCGCCGCCGGAGTCGGAGCAGACCTCCATGGATGTGGTCGGCGCAACCGACGTGAGCAACGATGCACAGGATGTGAGTCCGCTGGGCGCGCAGCGCGAGTGGGCGAAGCAGGCGGAGGATAACGTAATCGAACGGCTGTTCCAGGCCGGGTTGATTGATGCACCGAGCGAGTTTGATAAGACGCTCGAGGCACTGGCTGGCAATATCCTGGCCTACAACGGCATCACCCTGGCACGGCCGATCCACTGCCGCACGATGCTGACGGAGCCGCTTGAGTCGGTGGCGATCGGCGATACGATCATCATCTCGAAGAGCCTGCTGGATACGACCGGTATTGTGACCCAGGACGGCGCGCAGCAGATGGGAAACCTGAACGCTATCCTTGCATTCCAGCTGGCGCATGTGATTCTGGGCCACCGTCTGGATACGAAGTACGCGTTCAACGACCGGCTGCTCTTCCCGACGACGACTGTTTTCAACCGCATCCCCATGCACCACACGGATGCGGATAACACGGCGGCGGCGAAGAAGGCGATGGAGCTGCTGAGCGCGAAGGAGCTGGTCGATGGGCAGCAGTACTTCGGTCTGTACCTGCAGCAGTTACAGACTCGGGTGAAGGCGCTCAAGGCGCTGAACGAGCCGATGCTGGGCGATGCGCTGGTAAAGAGCGACAACGATCCGACGTTCTGGATGCAGGCGCTGGTCGCAAAGGGACCGAAGCTGGATATGAAGGACCTGAAGCAGCAGGCGGCGATGCCTCTGTCGAGCTTCCTTCGATACGATCCGTGGACAGACCAGGTCATCACGATGCACTCGGCGTTTGAGCCCTTGCTGACGCCCGCGGACAAGATGCCGTTTGAGGTTGAGCCGGTGTACCTGAAGCTCAGCTACTACAAGGCGCCGGCGGATCCGGCGGCGGGGGCAGCCGCAGGGCCGGCACCTGCAGCCGCGGCACCGGCGGCGGCCCCTGCACCCGCGGGTCCGGCGGCGGGGGCAGCTACAGCACCGGCAGCAGCAACACCGGCTCCGCAAAACTAAGTATCCGGCTGCGGTTCC
>CAXTJC010000360.1:0-3865 GCA_964244225.1 uncultured Acidobacteriaceae bacterium | reverse complement strand
AAAGACCACTTTCAGCGGAGCCTTTGGCCGCACTTCGGCTGTCCGGCACAACCGTTCTGCGCCAAATGCGCTCTGAAGAGAAAGGAACCCCGCACAGTAGAGCACGCGAACGAGAACGGGCCCATGACGACAAGCACGCCGACGTACCATGAGATCGAGAGTCGTCTGAAAACGATGGAGAAGACACTGGAGCGATTTGCCCGGATCTCTGTCGTGAACCAGTATGCCGCCGCGGTAATGCACGAGGTGAATAATCCGCTTGAGGCGATTACGAACCTGGTCTACCTGCTGGAGAACGAGGAGCCGCTGCCAGCGACGGCACAGAGGCGGCTGGCGCAACTGGATGAGCAGCTGCGGATTCTGACGCAGGTGACGCGGAGTTCGCTCTCGTTTCATCGCGGGCAGACGGTCGCGGCAGAGGTCGATCTGGTCGGCATCGCGGAGTCCGCGCTGAAGCTGCACTTTGCGCGTATCGCAAAGAATAACGTGCAGGTTAGAAAACGCTTCCCGGACCGGGCGGTCTGTAATGGGGTCTCCGGGGAGCTGCTGCAGGTTGTCTCGAACCTGATCCTAAATGCGCTGGACGCTCTGCCGGAGCAGGAGAGCGCCTCCCTGCATGTGCGGGTTCACCACACACGAAGCTCGGTGCACATCACTGTGGCCGATAATGGCGCGGGCATTCCCGCGCATGTGGAGCCTGCGCTGTTCAACCCGAATGTGACCAGCAAGCGAAACGGCACGGGACTTGGCCTGTGGCTGTCGGAGCGAATTCTGCAACGGCATCAGGGAAGGATCCGGGTGCGCACATCGCGGGCAGCGGGAAAGAGCGGGACAGTGTTTCGCATCTCGCTGCCGCATGCGGCGGCTGCGTAAGGGTCCCGAAGGTTAGGGATAGATGCTGAAAGTAGACCCGAGCTAACCTCAGCGGCTGAAGCCGCAAAGCATGGAAGCATTTATGGCATGGCTCAAGCCATGCCCTTAACCAAGCAGACTAGATCAGAGTGCCCTCAAAGCCTGCGACGACGTGCTGGCATTGCGCTCCGAGGCCGGCGATGCCGAGTGTGACGACTTTGCCGGGGCGAAGATAGACGGGCGGCTTCTGGCCGAGGCCGACGCCGGGCGGCGTGCCAGTGGAGATGATGTCGCCGGGCTGCAGACTCATGAAGCGGCTGACGTAGCTGATCAGATGGGCGACGCCGAAGACCATGGTGGCGGTGGAGCCGTTCTGGTAGCGATGGCCGTCGACCTCCAGCCAGAGACTGAGGTTTTGCGGGTCGGGGACTTCGTCCGCGGTGACGAGCCAGGGGCCGATAGGGCCGAAGGTGTCGGCGCTCTTGCCTTTGACCCACTGCCCGGTGCCTTCGAGCTGGAAGGCGCGCTCGGAGAGGTCGTTGACGACACAGTAGCCGGCGACGTGGGAGAGGGCGTCGGCTTCGCTGACATACTTTGCTTCCCTGCCGATGACGACGCCGAGCTCGACCTCCCAGTCGGTCTTCTCGGAGCTGCGCGGAAGGACGATGTTGTCGTTCGGGCCGCAGATGGCGGAGGTGGCTTTCATGAAGAGGACAGGCTCGACGGGAACGGCGGCGCCGGTTTCAGCCGCGTGATCGGAGTAGTTGAGGCCGATGCAGAGGAACTTGCCGACACTACCGACGCAGGGGCCGATGCGGGGCGTTTCGGGGACGAGCGGAAGGCTGAGGGGATCGATCGCGCGGAGGGCGGCGAGCGAGTCGGCGACGAGGGTGACACCGTTTATGTCGTCGATGACGGCGGACAGGTCGCGAAGCCCGCCCGCGGCGTCGAGGAGGGCAGGATGTTCGCGGCCGGAAGTTCCGTAGCGTACGAGTTTCATGGTTGATCTCTCTCGAGGATGAGTATGCCAGACGCTTGGCATGTACTTAGCAGCGGCCGGGGAGGGCCTCCACCAAGCGCACGGCGCGGCGCGGGGATTTCTGGCTGATCGGGTCGCGGCAGCTGAAGCCGTTCGAGACGAGGAGGGTCTCGGGCGCGGCGACACGGACGGCGGGGAGAAGGACGCGCTCGGCGAGGGTCTGCGAGACGGCGAACTTATCGCGTTCGAAGCCGAAGGGGCCGGCCATGCCGCAGCAGCCGGAGTCGAGGTGCTCGACGTGGGCGCCGGTGGATTCGAGCAGGGCGATCTCGTCCTTCATGGTCATGAGCGCCTTTTGGTGGCAGTGGCCGTGGACGACGATGCGGCGGCCGTGGAGATCGGGCGGCTGCCAGGCGGCCCCGGCGCGGGCCAGGTGCTCGCTGAGCATGACGGTCTGGCGGCTGAGGCGGATGGCTCGCTCATCGTGGGGGAAGAAGTTGAGGAGTTCGTCGCGGAAGACGCTGGCGCAGCTGGGTTCGAGCATGACGACGGGAATGCCGGCGTGGATCTGCGGGGCGAACTCGTCGAGGATGCGCAGGAGATAGCGGCGGGCCTCGTCGAGGAAGCCGAAGTCGTAGAGGGGGCGGCCGCAGCAGATGTGGCGGCGCGGGACTTGAACTTCGTTGCCGGCGGCCGATAAGACGGAGGAGGCGGCGTGGAGCGCCTGCGGGTGGAAGTAGTTGTTCCAGGTGTCGGGCCAGAGAAGGACTGGCTGGGCTTGCTTTGGGGTGTGCGGTTTGGGTCTGTTGTGGAACTCGCTGCGGAAGTTGCGCGCGGCGAAGCGCGGCAGGGTGCGCTCGGGGGCGACGTGGAGGATGGATTTAAGCAGGGTGCGGAGGTTGGGGGTCTGCAGCGGCAGGTTGGCGAGGGCGGGCGCGACAGAGGCGAGGCGCGCCCATCGATCCATGAAGCCGAAGGCGTGGTGCTGGAGGGGGTGGCGGCGGCCCTGGTAGTGGTGGGCGAGGAACTCGGCCTTCATGGTGGCCATATCGACGCTGGCGGGGCACTCGGTCTTGCAGGCCTTGCAGGAGAGGCAGAGGTCGAGGGCCTCGTGGACCTGCTGGTTGCGCCAGCCATCGGGGAGGGTGTTGCCCTGCATCATCTCCCAGAGCAGATGGGCGCGGCCGCGGGTGGAGTGCTGCTCCTCGCGGGTGGCCATGTAGCTGGGGCACATGGTGCCGTGGTCTTCCTTGCGGCAGGCGCCGACGCCGACGCAGCGGGTGGCGGCGTGGCTGAAGGAGCCGTCGTCGGTGGGGTACTGGAACCAGGTCCGCGGGCGCGCGGGGGTGTAGCCGGCGCCGAGGCGGAGATTTTCGGTGGCTTTGTAGACGGCGCGCGGATCGATCAGTTTGCCGGGGTTCATGCGGTTGAGCGGGTCCCAGAGCGCCTTGAAGGCGGCGAAGGCCTGCATGAGCTCGGGGCCGAACATCCTGGGCAGAAGCGCGGCGCGGGCCTGGCCGTCGCCGTGCTCGCCCGAGAAGGAGCCGCCGAACGCGAGGACGATGTCGGCGGCCTGCTCGATGAACTGCTGGTACCTGGCGATGCCCTCGGCGGTGGCGAGATCGAACGAGATGCGGAGGTGCACGCAGCCCTGGCCGAAGTGGCCATAGATCGGGCTGCGATAGCCGAAGTGCTCGATGAGGGTGAAGAGCCGGCGGAGGTAGGCGCCGAGGTGCTGGGGCGGCACGGCGGAGTCCTCCCAGCCTTCCCAGCCGCTGGGCTCACCGGGGACGAAGACGGAGGCGCCGAGGGCGGACTCACGCACCTTCCAGACGCGGGCGGCCTGCTCCGGGGTGTAGCGGGCGATGGTGGGTGGATGGGGGAAGGTGGCGGCGGCGGTAATGAGGGCGTCGGCCTGGCGGTCGGCTTCGGCGGGGGTGTCGGCACCGAACTCGCAGAGGAGGAAGCCGCGGCCGGCGGGGAGGAGGGTGACGTCGTCGACGACGAGGTTCTTGCGCAGCATGAAGTCGACGA
>CAXTJC010000359.1:2443-3867 GCA_964244225.1 uncultured Acidobacteriaceae bacterium | reverse complement strand
ATGGGCCCTCTTAGCTGGTTCTAAGAATGTCTTAGAGTGCGGCAGCGCGGCTGGTGACGGCGTCCGACCCATGCTGCTTCACCATCTTGTTGTACAGGCCCAGAATCAGGAACGGTGCGGCCCACTGGCCGACAAACAGGGCGTTATCGCTCTTGCCGGCCGCCTTGAAGCCTACGGAAACTGCCATCGAAGCCAAAGCCATTCCCAGATAGGCGCTCGAAGGAATCTTCGACGTCACCTGCTCGATGGCTGCTGTTACTTGATCTTCCTGGGCCTCGCCCGGGGCTACGCGATAGTCGGTCATGATCTCTCCTCAGTGCGGCTTAGCCGCGCAGTACTGAGATGGATGCAAAGATGGGGCAGCATGCGGTCCGGGGTTGCAGATTTCTCGTTGCCTGTCTCTTTTCTGTCATGAAAAGCTCGGAGCTTTGTTTATAGCTGCCGCAATACGCCTTCTTTCAGAGCCACCGTCTGCTGCGCAGAAAGACGAGCAGGGCCGCTGTACTGACGACTGCCATAAGCGCGACATACAGCGCCCCATGCGGCGAGTCCTCAAACGGCAGGCCTTTCAGGTTCATCCCATAGACGCTCGAGATCGCAAGCACCGGCAACACGATCGTTCCCAGCACCGTAAGCACCTTCATGACCTCATTGGTGCGATTTGCAACGCTCGAAAGATAGATGTCGAGCGAGTTGTTGACCAGATCGCGCTGCGTCTCGACGGAGTCCAGCAGCCGCACCAGATGGTCGTAGATATCACGCACAAACGGCTGGTGCTCGGCGTCAATGATGGAGTCCGGGTCGCGCTGCAGGTGCAGCGTAGCATCGCGTGTGCCGACCAGCACGCGCCGCAGCTCAACCAGCTGCCGTTTGATGGCGAAGACGCTTTGCAGCACGTCCGGGTCGGGCTGTGAGATGACCCGGTCTTCGAGGATATCGATCTGGTCGTCGAAGGTATCGATTGCCGGAAAATAGAGGTCCACGATCGTGTCGGGGATGAGATAGAGCAGCCGCGCCGGCCTGTCGTCAGCGCCATCGCGGTGCGCTCGGGCGAGCGCCTCCTGACTGGTGGGGCAGTCGGGATCGGAGATCGTGATAAAGAACATCTCGCCATCGGCGCGGCCGGCGAAGATGTCGATGGTCGAAAACATAACTTCGACCTCCTCCGCAGACTTCTTCAGCCGCACCGGCTTCAGGACAGCAAAGGTGTAGTGCGGCGTCTGCTCGACCTTGATGCGTTCGTCGTCGGAGCGGGCGTCCTCTAGGTGCAATGGATGCAGATGAAAGCGGTCGGCGAGCTCCTGCAGCTTCGGATCGTTCGGCGAGCTGAGTTCATACCATGGCATGGATCCCTCACGACGCGCGCGACGGACCGCGCGATGCGATTCTCGCACGGAGCTGACGGCTGCAACAGGTGCATGCCG
>CAXTJC010000359.1:0-2343 GCA_964244225.1 uncultured Acidobacteriaceae bacterium | reverse complement strand
GGACCGCGCGATGCGATTCTCGCACGGAGCTGACGGCTGCAACAGGTGCATGCCGCTCTCTGCGGGTATGCTGGGAGAAACCCACTGATCTGTCTGATCTATCTGATTTACATCCGGGCCTGAAGCTGCCCGGCCCTGAAGGAGACCTGCCCATGCTTGCCTGCCGCCTCGCTGTGTATGCCGCCCTCGCCAGTCTGCTTCCGCTCGGTCTTGTCCAGACATTCGGCCAGACGCCCGGCTCCGGAGGCCTGGCGGAAGGCTACGATCCGCGGCTGACGTTTGCGCCGCTGACTCTGCCGATTCCGGCAACCGCCTACCGCTCAAGCAGCGGCGCGCCCGGGCCTTCCTACTGGCAGAACGAGGCCGACTACGAGCTGCACGCAACGCTCGACACCGCGGGCAAGCAGCTACGCGCGACCGAGGCCATCACCTACACGAACAACAGCCCGGAGGCGCTGACCAGCCTCTGGATCCAGCTCGATCAGAACGTCTATCGGAAGGATGCCCGATCGGCGCTGGTGAACAGCGGCCGCCCGCGCCGCAAGCCGGTGCCGGACTCCGAAGAGAACCCGAACAACCGCACCAGTGAAGGCTTTGTGCTGGACTCGGTCGAGATCGAGGCCGGCAAGCAGCAGAGCAAGGCCGAGACCCTGATCGAGGACACGCGACTGCAGATCCGGCTGGCGCAGCCCCTGGCCGCCAGGGGCGCAAAGCTCAGGATCCACATCGCATACCACTATGCGATTCCCGGCGTGTGGGGCGGGCGCACATCGTGGGGCATGTCGAAGCAGGGCGAGATCTACGACATGGCGCAGTGGTATCCGCGCATGTGCGTCTACGACGATCTGCGGGGGTGGGATACGCAGCCGTATCTCGGCAATGAGTTCTATCTCGAGTACGGCCACTTCGACTACTACACGACCGTTCCCGCAAGCATGATCGTCGCCGGGTCTGGCGAGTTGATGAATCCGAAGGAAGTGCTGACGAAGGAACAGATTGCTCGGCTGGAGCAGGCGCGTGCGAGTGACAAGACGGTGACGATCCGCAGCGTGGCCGAGGTAAAGGATCCGGCGAGCCGGCCGGCGGCAAACAAGCAGGACGGCACGCTCACCTGGCACTTCCACATGGATTCAACGCGCGATGTGGCATGGAGCGCGAGCCCGGTCTTCGTCTGGGACGCCGCGCGCATCAACCTTCCCGGCGGCAAGAGCTCGCTTGCCATGAGCGTCTACCCGCCGGAGAGCGCGGGCGACGAGGGCTGGGGCCGATCGACCGAGTACGTGAAGGATGCGGTCGAGAACTTTTCGCGGCGCTGGTTCCCATATCCCTATCCCGCGGCCATCAACGTCGCGGGTTTTTCGACCGGCATGGAGTACCCCGGCATCGTCTTCGACGGCATCGAGGACAAGGGCAAAACGCTTTTCTGGATCACGGCGCATGAGATCGGGCACGACTGGTTCCCGATGATTGTCGGCTCGAACGAGCGGCGCAATGCCTTTATGGACGAGGGCTTCAACACCTTCATCGATATCTTCGAGTCGGACGACTTCAAAGGTGGGGTCTACGGGCCCAAGCGCGACAGTGAGTACTCCGCCGGCGGCGAGCCCGCGGATACGATCCTGAAGGTGCTCGACAACCCGGCCGCGCCGACGATCCTGATGCCGGCCGATGCCTATACCTGGCAGATCGGGCATCCGGTCAGCTACTTCAAGGGCGCGTACGGCATGGTGCTGCTGCGCGAGCAGATCCTCGGGCCTGATCGCTTTGACTGGGCCTTCCGCAAGTACATTCGCGACTGGGCCTACAAGCACCCGTCGCCGTCGGACTTCTTTCGCACGATAGCCAGCGAGGGAGGCGAGGATCTGGACTGGTTCTGGCGCGGCTGGTACCTCAATAACTGGAAGCACGATCTCGCGGTGAAGTCGATCGAGGGCGACGCCGTGACCTTTACGAACAAGGGCCAGCTGGTGCTGCCGGCCGCGGTCGAGGTTCGCTACAAGGACGGCACGAGCACACGGTTTCGTCTGCCGGTCGAGACGTGGATGAACAAGGGAGAGATGACCTGGGCGGGCGAGAAGCCGGTAGGGAGCGTCGTCATCGACCCGGATCATAAGCTGCCGGACGATGATAGGTCGAACAATACACTGTCGGCGAAGTAGCGCAGCGGCCTGTGTGATTCTGCTGAGCTCTCCGAGCAAACCACGCGACGGTGTATCGCCGGAACGAACACACTGTAGGTCTCTCCACTTCGCAAGACGAAGAGCCGTCTTGCTTCGGTCGAGATGACACTTTAATAGCAACAGGAGTTGCGTCACGGCTGTGCGCCTTCGGCTCGTTCGTCGT
>CAXTJC010000358.1:1758-3868 GCA_964244225.1 uncultured Acidobacteriaceae bacterium | reverse complement strand
ACTTTCATCCCACCCCCGGAAGCGCTGTGGCGGATGAAACTATCGCGCTCGGGGTCATCGAATGGGTTCGAGAATCACCTCGATGTTGAGGTGGCGTGTGCTGCCCGGGATGTCCAGCGAGCCGACCGACAGAGCTTTGCCCAGAGTCATCGACGCCGTGCCTTCAAGCACGGTCTGGCGGATCAGCGGGTCAGGCGTGCCCAGGCCGGACCTCTCTTCGGCAACACTCGATTGCTCGATCTTGGACCGAAGATTCAGGCCCTCGGTGGACTGATCGAGAGCGGCCTGGATATTCAGGCCGACGTCAATATACGTGACCTGTGATGCGACGCCGGCGCCGCCCGCCGGCAGTGAGGTGACGGAGATCGGAACCCGATTGCCTTCGCGCAGCTCGGTCTTCGCCCCGGCAACGATGACCATGGAAAAGTGCTGCAGCCCGATGCGCTTGCCGCCGTCCATCTCAGAGACCGTGTAGGTCAGCTGGTAGGTCTTGCGCGGACGATCGAGCTCGGCGATGAGCTTACGGGCGATCTGAACGTCCTCCGGCAGGGCGCGGATAACTATGGCGTTGCGGGAGGGAACGAGATAGATCTTCTCGCCCGGGTCCACTACGTTGCGGACAGCGGTTAGGATTTCGTTGGCATCGTTTTGCTGGCTGGCGTTTGCGAGATAGATGGTGATGACAGGTGCGATCTCCATCTGCTCGGCTCTGGCGGCGCGGTTCAATGGCTGCGGGGCGGGCTGCGTCTGTGCGGAAAGAATGGCGGCGATAGCGGCGAATGGAAATGTTACAAGGCACGTTACAAATCTCATAAAGGCTGTCCTTTCTAGTTGGGCGACTCTTCGTTCCGAAGCGTTGTGGCGGCGATAAAGAAACGGTGGAACTCCTCTTGGCGCGCGTCGTCGACGCTGGCGCGAAGGCTGGGGTTGAGCAGGGCGGACTGCTGCAGGTCTCGGCCATGCGCCACGCGCAGAAGCAGCTCTTCCTGCGCGGTGAGGGGCATGGGCGGTGCGGGGTAACTTACGGCGAGATCCTCCGCAAGCGCCGGTTTGCGTCCTGGCTGAGAAGCATGCGGGCGCGGCGATGAACCCAGCGGGGCCCTCGCCGGCCTGTCAATACATCCCGTGGCGATTGCGGCTGTCGCGCCTATCGCTCTACGCGCGTCGTGTGTGGCTTGTACTCCAGGCGCGGCACGCGGCGCGATCTCGCGTCGACTTACGAAAGCAACGGACAGCGCAAGAAGAACGACGGCGACGGCATATAGCCCCCAAACGGATCGCCGAAGCGAGAGCGCTCCGCCGGCGCTCGGTGGCAAGAGCGGGAGCCATCGCCTTCGCCCGGCTCGCCGCGCCGCGATAGGGCGATCGGCCAGTGCCGCAAGCAGACGGCCTTCCATGCCCGGCGCCGGTTGCGCGTCGCGCAGGCCTTTCAGGACCACTTCGAGCTCGGCATTGCGAGTGGCGGGGCTGTCGGAGTTCTTCCCAGAATTCTTCATAACCTGCTCCTTTTCTTATCGACCGGAGCACTGCCCGCAAGGCGTGCGTGTAGGCGCGCCCGGGCGCGAAACAGCAGCGCGCGCACCGCGGACTCGCTCTTGCCCAGAACGGCGGCAATCTCAGCGGTGGAGAGATCGTCGCTCGCGGAGAGCAGAAGCACGTGGCGCTCGGGCCTGGGCAGGCGCTCCCACTCCCGTAGCACCGCCTTCAGGCGTTGCGCCTGGTCCAGTGCCTGATCGGCGGGCACCGTACGGGCGACCAGGCCCTCGGCGAAGAAGTCGTCCATCTGCTGCGGTCGAATGCGCCGGCGGCGATCGAGCGAGAGATTCCAGGCAATCCGTATCAGCCACACCCGCATGTCACGCACCTCGTGGAGCGCCTCGCGATGCTCCAGAACCCGCACGAACACATCTTGCACAACATCCTCAGCCTCGGGGCGGCTGCGAAGAACCGAGTGCGCGATGCGAAAGAGCAGGGCAGCAAACCTCTCGACGAGCGCGGCAAGGTCGATCTCCGGCCGGGCAGCGCTCGTGACGTGCAAGACCAAACGGCGCTCCTCGGTAACGGTCATAGAGAGTGGTTTACAGATACCTGCTATCGAGAAAGACGCGCG
>CAXTJC010000358.1:0-1658 GCA_964244225.1 uncultured Acidobacteriaceae bacterium | reverse complement strand
GCATGGACGAAGAGTGGCAGAGATGCGGATACTGTTTCAGAGAGGTTCCCTTGGACGACACCAACGACTCTGCCCGACCTTCACCAGCCCCGCTCCCTCCGGCCTCCGCCGCGCCACGCTCCGCCTCCGGCCGCGGTCGGCTCGGCCTCGTTCTGGGCATCGTCGTTCTGGCCGCCACCGTTCTCGGCACGGCTGGCCTCCTGCTCTACCGTTACCTCACGCATGACAGCGGCCAGACCACGGTCGCCGGTGGTGTTCTGACCGCAACCCCCAGCGGCCTCTACTTCCGCAACACCGCGGAGAAGATCGCCTTTGTCGCACCTGCCGACTGGTCCCAGTATCCGACCGCCTCCGCGCAGATCATGGTTCGCGGCGGCGGCTGCTCCTTCGGTCTGCTTGAGCAGCGCACCAACCTCTCCGTCCCTAACTTCGCGAGCGCCGAAGCCAAAGATCTCAAACGCCGCCATCCCGAGGCCAACCCCATCGTCGCACCGCGCTCCGTAGCCGGTCGCGATGGCCTCGCCTTCACCGGCGCCTACACCGACGCGCAGGGCGGCCCCATGTCCCAAACCTACATCCTCATCGACCGCGGATCGAACGTCATCACGCTCATCGAGACCGCTACCGATCCTACCTGCGCGCAATCTTTCGCCAATCTCGAAGACTCCCTCCATCTTTAAATTCAAGTGAAATGTCTTCCTCGAAGCGAAATCATGGCGAACAGAGATGTAAATCTCACCCCGAGCAATTCGAGGCGCGAACATCGAATCCTTACCGTTCAATGCAGAATCTTGCCATTCACCCGCATTTTCTTCCTGAAATCGACCTGCGCTTCTACCTTGGGAGGGTCGGAAATAGGTCGGGAACCAGCAGGGGAACTCCCCGCAAACCCTATCCTTTAGTAGGCTTTACAGCGAACCCTTCCACTCGCATCTGCATCCAGTAGAAGACGACTCAGGAGACTCAAACGCATATGGCAAAGGCATCCAAACTAGCCGAAAAAGCTCTTACCTACGTAGCCAAGGGCGGCTGGGCAGTCTACAACAGGCTCAACTCCATCAGCCCCAATAAGTCCTTCACCCCCCGCTGGTCAGATAAGCCGCTGCTGAAGAGCTACCAGAAGGAAAAGCCGCCCCTCGGCTGGCCACGCACCACGGACTCCCTCTGCCCACGCTGCGTCCCCGAGATCCGTCAGCAGATCGTAGACGGCAAGCTGCCGCACGAGATCCTGCTCAACGAGAAGGTCGGCGAGATCAAGGCGCAGATCATCGAGCGCGACGGCGAGATTTTGATGGTCAAGGATTGCCCGATCCACGGCCACTTTGAAGACGTTATGTCCATTGACACCGCCTTCTTCAAGCACCTCGAAGAGGTCTTCCCGGGCCGCGACATTCGCGCCCACAATGATGAGAAGCTGCACAATCACGGCACCTCAACGGTTACACATGGCCGTGGCTCCGTTCTCACCATCGACCTAACCAATCGCTGCAACATGATGTGCGATCCCTGCTTCATGGACGCCAACCAGGTCGGCTTCGTGCACGAGCTCACATGGGACGAGATCAAGACCATGCTCGATAACGCGGTCACCATCAAGCCGCGCCGCCAGATGTCGGTTCAGTTCTCCGGCGGCGAGCCCACGCTCAGCCCCTACTTCC
>CAXTJC010000357.1:0-3873 GCA_964244225.1 uncultured Acidobacteriaceae bacterium | reverse complement strand
GTCGCCCGCTCGCCAGCGAATTTCATCCTCGATCCTACGCTGATGGGATCTGAGGACCGACCGCCGCCACCAGCGGCGACTGTACGTCTCAATTTTGAAGGTGGCGGAGAACTTACCCTGACGATCAGCGAGCGTTTCGACGAGGTGGGTGCCACCGACAATCTGCCGCCCGTCTTCGCCTATGGTGCGTTCCGGCAGTATGCAGGTCGATCTCCGAGCCGGCCCCCGAAGGGCCACATCGCCACGCTGTTCAGATCAGAAACTCTGCTTGCGAACCCCGAGGAGTGGCTTCTCGAACTGCCCGATGATCATTTCGCAATGGTGGTCCGCGCTCTCCAGCGCCTTTTAATGATCGAGGGCGACCTGGAGGTTGTGAAACGCGATATCACCAATCGCCGGTGCCTAATAGTCACCAAGGTCGGAGAGGGTCCGGAGGAGCGGCTGATCAGCACACCACTGAAAGTAGTTTCATCGGGATTCCGGTCAGTCCTGGCGATGGCCTGCGACGTACTAGCCGGACTTATTGCACTCCAGCCGGCGTCAGAACGCAAGAGTTTCGGAGAGCTTGAGGCCGTCCTCCTTATTGATGAAGTTGAGGCTCACCTCCACCCGCGGTGGAAGATGCAAATCATGGCAGCGCTGCGGAAAGTGCTCCCAAAGGCTACGATCATTGCAACGACCCATGACCCACTGTGCCTGCGCGGGATGCATGACCAGGAGGTTATCGTATTCAATCGGACCCTGAAGGCCGGCGGAGAAAATCCAGACGATCTACCCGTACTTGTCGAGGCCGTGCTGGCGCTTCCCAACGTGGAGAACTTGACAGTGGAACAGCTCCTGACGTCGGACTTCTTCTCGATGTTCAGCACTGACTCGCCGGCCGCGGAGCTCAATCTCGCGAAGCTCGGTGACTTAATCGCACGGGAGGCGCGCGGTGAGGTGCTGACCGTGTCCGAACTGACCACGCTCAAAAACCTCCGCAAAGAGGTCATAGATGCGCTTCCGCTAGGCTCCTCGGAAGTGCAGCGCCTTGTCGAGGAAGCTGTATTCGCCTACATCCAGAAAAGGCGCGGATTGCGAGCCTCCCAGCTCGAAACCCTCAAGGCCGACACACGCGAACTCATTGTGAAAGCTCTGGAGGCGTACTGACGTGCGTGGGGTCTCGAGGGAGAATAAGCCGCCGCCGGCCGCTCTTGCCACGCGAAGCAAGAAAGGCACGGAGCTGGAGCGTGTGCGCGCTCATATGGCGGAAGTTCTGCCTCCGGGCGCGAAGCGGAAGGCATTTCCCTTTCAGGCCTACAAAGCCGAGGGTGTGAAGAAGCGTCTAGAAGAGCTATTCCACGGCAAGTGCGCCTACTGCGAATCGCTCTACGCCTCCCAGGCGCCGGTCGATGTGGAGCACTACCGGCCGAAGGGGCAGGTCGAAGGTGAACCTGCGCATCCGGGCTACTGGTGGCTGGCGGCCGAGTGGACCAACCTTCTTCCGAGTTGTCTGGACTGCAATCGCAGGCGGAAGCAAGTTGCGCCCACCGTCTCCTCCGACCTAGCGGTACTTTACGAGGCGATGAAGACTGGCAAACAGGACAGCTTCCCCGTGGTCGGCGCGCGCGCGGCAGGGGAGCCGGATAATCTCGTTGGTGAGCGGCCGCTGCTCCTTGACCCTACGCGCGACGATCCCGACGAACATCTTGCTTTTTGGCTGGGTGGAGACCGCGCTGCAGGGCTAATATATCCGGCGCCCGCGATTGGAGCAGCGACGGGACCTCCAATTCTGCCACAGGTGGTGGAGGATGCCGCGGCCGTTGGCGACCACGCCGCTGCTGCTGGCGTGAGTGTCCGCGGGGCCGTTTCAATTCAGGTGTACGGCCTCAACCGCCTTCGCCTCGTTCAGGAGCGCGCACGGTTACTTCAGCAGCTTCGCTTTCTAGAAAGCGTGTTCCTGGACATCAGCGAGGTGTCGCGCGACCTCGCGGCGGTGAATGTTACAGTTGCGCGCCAGGAACTCGCTGACGCCACGGATCGCCTGAACCGGCTCCAGCGCCGTATACTTGATCAGATGCGGTCACTTGCTGCGCCCACCGCGCCCCATTCGGCAGTCGCCAGGGCTTATCTCCGCGACTTTCGTAACCGCATTGCATTGTTGCCTCCGCCTTGAGCGCGAACGTCCAGCTTGCGCGAGGAGACATTCGTAATTTAGATGTTATGGAAGAAGTCGGCCAATGGCAGATCAGCAGCATCCGCAATGAAGAGTGTCCGCTAGGACTCCGGATCTGGTGCACTTCCCTGCGCGTAGTCGTCCCGGGTGAGGTCGAGCAGCGGAAGCTGGTCGGGCGGCGGCGCCGAGATCCGGCTGCGGCTTGCCGGCGTAAAACCGAACTCGGATGCCACGCGCACCATCAGATCGGCCTGCCGGTTGGCGATGGCCAAATAAGGCGACTGGATCGGGTATCCCGTCGGCGACTTCACCATCGTCCCGAATTTGTGCAGCTGCTGCAGAGCTTCCACCCAAAATCCATAGGCCGCGCAGTAGGTGGCGAGCACGCCTCGATCCAATCGCGTGACTAAATTGAGTTTGACGAGATCGACGCAAATCCGTGCCCATTCCTCCCGCGCCAACGGGCCGAGTTCGGGCGGACAGTCGGGCAGCGCGGGCTCCGGCCGCGGCTCGTGCGGGTTGAGCGGGCGCTTGCCGGGATTGCCGGTCAGCGCCTTGATCCGCGTTGGCTTGGGCCGGCGGCCCCTCATCACGATACTTCCTCGATGGCGGTAATCTCCGGCACGATGGCGTCGAACAGCATGCCGTCGCTTGCGCGTTTGGCCACCTCGCCCGTAAACGCCTGCCAACGCCGGATCACGACGTCGACAAAGAGCGGATCGATCTCGATGCCAAAGCACACCCGTCCGCAGGATTGCGCCGCGATCAGCGTGGTCCCGCTGCCCAGGAACGGCTCGTAGATCGCCTGTCCCGGGCTGGAGTTGTTCAGCATGGGCCGGCGCATGCACTCGACCGGCTTCTGCGTTGCGTGCTTGGTGGCGACGTCCTGCCCGCCTGTGGGAATGGTCCACAGCGTCGTTTGCTTGCGGTCGCCGGTCCAGTAACCCTTCTTGCGGACGGCATACCAACATGGCTCGTGCTGCCAGTGGTAGTCGCCCTGGCTCATCACCAGGCGTTCCTTGGCCCAGATAATCTGCGCCCGGATCGCAAAACGGCTTTTGGCAAGGCTGTCGGCGACAATGCTGGAGCGCAGCGCCCCGTGCCAGACATAGGCGATCTCGCCGGGGTAGAGGTCCCAGGTCGGCGTCCAATCCGCGATCTCGTCGTTCTGGATCTTGCCCTTGCGCGCGGAATTGTTGACGCCCCGGCGATGGCGCCATTCCGGATCGTACTCGACGCCGTAGGGCGGGTCGGTGACCATCAGGTGCGGCACCGTATTGCCCAACAGAAGCTTCACGAGGTTCGCGTCCCGGCTGTCGCCGCAGGCGATGCGATGTGGTCCGAGCTGCCAGATGTCACCGGGCTGCGCTACCGAGATCTCGGCGATTTCAGGAACTTCATCTTCGTCGGTTAGGCCGGCCTCGACCCTGGAAAGCGCTGCCGACAATTCCTTGGTCGTAAAACCCAATGTCGATAGATCGGCGCCGATCGCGGAAAGATCGGCCAGCTCCAGGCTGAGCATCTCGGCATCCCAGCTCGCATTCAAAGCGATCTTGTTGTCGGCAAGGACCAGCTGACGGCGCTGCGCGTCCGACAATCCGCGAAGCACGACCACCGGCGCCTCGGTCAATCCGAGCTTTCGGGCGGCGGCCAGGCGGCCGTGACCGGCAATCACATCGGCTTCCTCGCCGACCAGGATCGGGTTGGAGAAGCCAAAC
>CAXTJC010000356.1:0-3905 GCA_964244225.1 uncultured Acidobacteriaceae bacterium | reverse complement strand
TGACTTGCTGTACATCTTCAGGAAAATGCCCCGGTTGTAGATGATTCGTTTGCCAGCCGAACGTCTTGGATCGTCCGGTTCATCCGAGCGCTGCCCGGAACCTCGCCGGAGAGATACCCCGTGCTGCCTTGAAGGTTGCCGCAAAGGTGGAGTAGCTCTCGAATCCAGACAGGGCTGCTATTTCAGCCAGGGTAAGCGCGGAGTCTCTCATTAAGCCTGCAGCCGTTTGAGTGCGGCAGCGTAGGACGTACTGCCAGATGGAACAGCCGAGCGCGTTGCGGAAGGCCCGGCTGAGATGAAAGGGGCTGGTCTCGGCCGCCTGCGCGATGGAGCAGACGTCGATGGCCTGCTCGAGATGCGCGTGGATGTACTCGAGGGATCGACGAACGCGACGGTCTCCGACGCCATGGCCGAAGGTGCGTTGCCGGGCGATGCGGCCGTCGTTCACGAGCAGGACGGCCATGCTGAGGAAGATGGACTCGCCTACCATCTTTCCAAAGGGATGGCCCTGTGCGGCGTCAGCGTGCAGGGTGCGTACCAGCTTGCACAGGGTGGGCGATTGCAGGGCAATGGCCGGCCGAATCTCGAACTTTGCCGCGGACGCGACCTCTTCGCCCGCGGCGGCGAGCAGGGCCGCCGGCGTGAAATAGAGGCAGGCGAAGTCCACCGGCCGATCCCACCAGCCTTTCAGGCTGGCGCCGGCGGGGATGATGGAGACATGGTCCCAGGGCAGGCCGGTGTCGGTCCGCGCGCCGTCGAGCATCCAGCCCATCTTGAGCGGCGCGTGATCGAGACGGACACCGAAGTGATGAAAAGGGGCTGATGGGGTGGGGTCGTGCATGGGGCCGAAGCAGGATTGCTCCAGCGTGCAGAGCTTCCATACGCCACGCCGCGAGATGGTGTGGCGGAACCATGGAGGAACTCGTGTGAGTTCGGCCGGCGTTTTGGGGGTGCTCGCAGACGGCATGACGAGAAAATAGCAGGATTCTGAGACTCGCCGGACAATTTGCTTTGGCAGAGTTTCCGGCGACCTTAGGCTGGCCGTGTTACGCGAACTTTATTGGAGACGCATATGCTTCGTGCCCCACTTTTGATCCCTGCCTTGCTCCTCTCAACGCTTCCCGCCACGCTCCCGCTCTACGCCCAGGCGGACCTTCAACAGCAGATGATTGCCGCGGATCGCGGTCTGCTGGAGGCAATGGCCGGGCCTCACCCGAAGATCGAGACGTATGAAGCGGGGCTGGCGCCGGACTATATCGATATCGAGTTCGGAGCGGTTCACACGCGCGAGGAGGACGTGAAGCAAGCGAAGATGCTGCGGAACTTTTCGTTCGAGTATGAGAACCCGCATGCCGTGCTGCTCTCGCCAACGACCGGCTATGTGCTGGCGGAGGTACGCTACTCGGGCGTCGTCAACGGCGCCGGCATGAAGAATGACGTGCTCTCCACCAGCTTCTTCTCTTTAGAGCACGGGCGGTGGCTGGCCCACCTGCAGACGGCGCAGCCGATGCAAGCGACGGTGAAGACGGCCGCGGTTCCGGACAGCGACCCGATGCTGGTGGCCTTGCGGCTGCTGGCGGCGCAGGTGGAGGAGAGGGTGCATGTTCCGGGATATCCTGCGTTCGCTCGGCCGAAGGTGATGCTGGATGCCGGGACCGGCATCTCCTTCTTCATGTACGGAGACCAGACCGTGCACGAGGCGCAGTTTGGCGATCTGCCGGCTCCCATGCAGGACATCTGGACGCAATGGAGCGGATACACGACGGATGAGCCCACGGGCAAGGCGTTGTTTGACGACATGTTTCATCGCTTCTTTTTTGTGCATGAGCTTGGCCACTGGATGGCCAGCCAGGTGATTGCAGGATTGCCGGACAATGAGATGAGTGTGATTGCGAAGAACGAGGCCAACAATAAGTGGGACAGGGAGATTGCGGCGAATCGCATTGCTACGGCGTGGTATCGCGAGCACGATCCGCAGTACCTGGCGAAGCTGGTGGCTGACTTCCGCAGCATCCAGGCGCGTCTGCCGGATCCTGTGCCGGCCGGGGTCGACAAGAAGACCTACTTCACGGAGAACTATCAGACGCTTGGGACTGACCCGATGGCCTACGGGTGGTATCAGCTGCAGATGGTGCTGCTGGTCTACGATGAGCCTGTTCGCAGCTTTCAACAGGTGCTGGACGACCTGCCAAAGAATCGTTATGAGTGATGCAGCTCGTCTTTCCATGGAAGGCCTGGTGCGCGGCCGGCCTGTGGACTGTTTGGGCGGTTCGGTTCGAGTTCCCCATCAGGGTGGCAGGGCGGGATCAGAAGAGAAAGTAGGCGGGCGGAGATCGCCGCTCGTCAGCGAGGCAGGCGGGGAAGGCGTATGGTCGAAATGTGATCCTGTGCTGAGTTTCCCTGCTCTACCAGCGTTGGCACGCGGAGGTGGACGTCGTGCCGAATGTATCGAAGGAAAATAGAGCGTTTGAGATGCCGCGTCTGCTGGGCGCCAGGCGGACGTGTCCGCTGTGCACGGGCGGGGCGTTCCGGAAGGCGGAGCGTGGGCTGATGGACGGACCGATGCGGCTGCTGGGTATGAATCCGGTGCGCTGCGTGAACTGCTGGCGGCGGTACTACTGCCGGGGCGGGGTTGCGGTGGGCGAATGAACCCGGCATGAACGATGACGCGATGAACTATGTGACGCTGCGGCAGGGTGTGGAGGCGGTGCGCGATCCAGAGAATGCGCCGGCGGTGAGCATGGGCGTGTATCTGGTGGGGATCGGCGAGGAAGAGCGGTTTCGGCGGATCAGCATCTACCAGGAGCGCGGGACGACGCGGGAGACGGTGCGGCTGCTCTACATGAACCGAGAGGCGCTGGCGGTGTGGCGGGCGATGGGGCGGCCGGGAGAGCAGGTGGGGGAGCGGCACAGGCCGCCGCGAACGGCGCTGCTGAGCTTTGGGGTGCCGTTCTCGGAATGAGCAGGCTTAGGCGGGGAGTACGGGCTTTGAGTTGGCGTGACGGGCTTTGATCCGGTGCTACGGGTGTTCCGTGGGAAGGAAGCCGGTTGCGGAGGCCGGCCGGGGACGAGCCGGGCTCTGCATCTGAGGGAACTGGCGACGCATGAGGCGTGGCCGGCAGATTAAAGGAGATGCAGGATGGCGAATCAACTGGCAGTGGTTACAGGCGCTTCAATGGGGATTGGGTACAACCTAGCGAAGGTATTTGCGGAGAATGGGTTTGATCTGGTGCTGGGATCGGAGCCGGAAGGTCTGGCCGAGGTCGAGGAGAATCTGCGGGCGCTGGGGGTGCAGGTAAAGGCGGTCTCGGCGGATCTCTCGAAGTATGACGAGGTGATGCGGTTCTGGAGTGAAGTTGAGGCTGTGGGCCGGCCGGTGGATGCGATTGCGATCAATGCGGGGATCGGCGTGGGTGGTTTGTTTGCCGAGACCTCGCTTGACGAGGAGATACGGCTGGTGCGGACGAACGTGGAAGGCACGATGCACCTGGCGAAGCATGCGGTGAAGCACATGGTGGCGAAGGGGTCGGGGCGGATCCTGATTACAGCGTCGATTGCGAGCGAGATGGTGGCGCCGCGGAAGGCGGTGTATGCGGCCTCGAAGGCGTTCGATCTGTCGTTCGCGAAGAGCCTGCGGTATGAGTTGAAGGAAACCGGCGTGACGGTGACAGCGCTGCAGCCGGGGCCGACGGACACGCATTTCTTTGATAGAGCCGGGCTTTCCGATACCGACGCGGGGACAAAGGTGAAGAAGTCGAGCGACCCGTACGATGTGGCGAAGCAGGGCTTCAAGGCGCTAATGGATGGCGACGATCATGTGTACTCGGCCAGCCTGGGAACCAAGATTGAGGGGGCGCTGATGGGACTGGTGCCGGATGCGGTGCAGGGGAAGATGCATGACGATA
>CAXTJC010000355.1:0-3907 GCA_964244225.1 uncultured Acidobacteriaceae bacterium | reverse complement strand
AATATTGCACGGATCGTCGATGCAGCGGAACGTGCGGCTGCAATGCAGGCTGAGATCGTGCTGTTTCCGGAGCTTGCGGTCTGCGGCTATCCGCCGGCGGATCTGCTCGAGAAGGAGGCATTTCTCGATCGCGCGCAGGAGGGTATCGCGGAGTTGGCGCGGTGGACTGCGGTGGCTGGCCGGCCGGCGATTTTGTGTGGGAGCGTGCAGCGATCGAACGCCTCCGAGGGGAAGCGGGCGCGGAATGTGGCGGTTCTGCTGGATGGTGGGGAGCAGGTGTTTCTGCAGGCCAAACGGCTGCTGCCGTTCTATGACGTGTTTGATGAGCAGAGGTACTTTGAGCCGGCTGTCAGTCAGTCGCTGACGACCTTTCGCGGACATCGGCTGGCCCTGACGATCTGCGAGGATGCGTGGAACGACAAGCTGTTCTGGCCGGAGCGGCGGTATGCGATCGATCCGGTCGATGAGCTGATGCGAAGCTGGCCTGCGGGTGAAAGGTCTCGGCTGATCCTGAATATCTCGGCCTCGCCGTACTGGAAGGGCAAGCGCGGCGTGCGTGAGGAGATGCTGGGGGCGCTAGCGCGGCGGCACGGGGCGACGGTGGCCATGGTGAACCAGGTGGGCGGCAATGACAGCCTGATCTTCGATGGGTCGTCGCTGGTTGTGGCGCCGGATGGGTCGGTGCGGGCGCGCGGGCGATCGTTTGCGGAGGATCTGCTGGTCTTTGATACGAAGGCGTTGGATACAAAGGCGTTGGAAACAGAGGAATTGGAAACAGAGGAGTTGGCTTTTGAAGAGCCAGGCGGGCGCGTGGCGGGCGCGGACAGGGATGAACGGGACGAGATTGCGGCGACGTGGGAGGCGCTGGTGCTGGGGACGCGAGACTACCTGCGGAAGTGCGGCTTCCGGCGGGCGCTGGTGGGTCTGAGCGGCGGGATTGATTCGGCGCTGGTGGGGGCGATCGCGGTGGAGGCGCTGGGGGCGGAGAATGTGACGGGCGTCGGGATGCCGAGCGAGTACTCGTCGTCGGGGTCGATCGAGGATGCGCGTGCGCTGGCGGAGAACCTTGCGATTCGCTTCGAGCTGGTGGCGATTCGCGACATCTTTACGCAGGAGATGGCGGCGCTTGAGCCGATGTTTCGCGGGACGGAGTTTGGGCTGACGGAGGAGAACCTGCAGGCGCGGATTCGCGGATCGCTGCTGATGGCGCTTTCGAACAAGACGGGCGCGATCGTGCTGACGACGGGCAATAAGAGTGAGATGTCGACCGGATACTGCACGCTTTATGGGGACATGGTGGGCGGGCTGGCGGTGATTGCGGATGTATGGAAGACGCGGGTGTACGAGCTATGCGCGTATGCGAACCGCGAGCGCGAGGTGATTCCGCGATCGACGATCGAGAAGCCGCCCTCGGCGGAGCTGCGGCCGGGGCAGAAGGATACGGACTCGCTGCCGCCGTATGAGGTTCTGGACCCGATTCTCGAGGCGTATGTGGAGCGGTATGAGGGCGCGGCGGAGATCGCCGAGGCGCAGGGACAGGAGCTCGGGCTGGTGGAGAGCGTGCTGAAGCTGGTGGAGCGCAGCGAGTACAAGCGGCAGCAGGCGGCGCTGGTATTGAAGGTGACGGAGAAGTCGTTTGGGTTGGGAAGACGGTTCCCGATCGCGGTCAAGGTGCAGGTCTAACGGGAGGCCGCTTTATAACAGCGGATCAGGGAGAGGACGACGGCATGGCGAAGTGGATGACGGTGGTTGGTGGGATGCTGCTGAGCGTAGCGGGTGTGGCACAGACGGCGGCGCCTGCGGCCCATGGAGCGACGGCTGCTCCCGCGGCACAACAGCCGGCGGCCGGTCTGCAGCTGCATGGGCTCGATCCTTCGGCCAAGCTGGATCCGTTTCCGCCGACAGACCCGAAGAACTTCACGGCGGCTTCGCCGACTCCGGCGACGGTCGATCAGTTTCTGACTGCGCTGTGGGGGTATGACACGAACCGGCTGTGGCGCGTGTTTTCGATTCAGTCGACGCCGGCGCCGGGGGTGAGCCGGGTGACGGTGCTGGTGGCGGAGAAGAGCGCGAATGCAAAGGTGCAGCCGACGGCGTTCTTTGTGACGCCGGATGGAAAGCATGCGATCGCAGGCGATGGCGTGATCGACTTCGGGGTGAAGCCGTTTGCGGAGAACCGGCAGACACTTGCGGCGCGCGCGGATGGGCCGTCGCACGGAGCGGCGAACAAGAGCCTGGAGCTGGTGGAGTTTGCGGATATGCAGTGTCCGCACTGCAAGGATGCGCAGGCCAGCATGGACCAGCTGCTGCAGGACTTTCCGAACGCGCACATTGTGTATCAGAACTTCCCGATCGCTTCGATTCATCCGATGGCGACGAAGGCGGCGGAGTACGGGGTGTGTGTCGCGAAGGCGAAGCCGGAGGCGTTCTGGACGTATCTGCAGGCGGTGTACGACACACAGGGCGGCCTGACCGCGGAGGATGGCGACGCGACACTAAAGGCGGCGGTGACGAAGGCGGGAGGCGATCCGGCGGCGGTCGATGCGTGCGCGGCGACGCCGGCTGCGAAGGCTCAGGTGGAGGCATCGGTTCGGCTGGGCACGGAGGTGGGGGTGGACCAGACGCCGATTCTGGCGATCAATGGGCACATGGTTCCGGTGTCGCCGGCGTCGATTCCGTACGAGACGCTGAAGCAGATTGTGATGTTTCAGGCGCAGCAGGATGGGATTAAGTAGAGAGGCTTGAGTTTGCTCCTTGAGCGAGTTGCTTCGGTGCGTGCAGTGGATAGCAGGGTACGTCGCTTCGCTCCGTGGTTGAAGGCAGGCGCGGGGATTCTTCCCCTTCGACTCCGCTCAGGGTCAGAATGACAACCGAATCAGGCCGCGCTTAGAAGGTCAACGCGTGACGCTGTCGCTTTATCGTTGTAGCTTGAGGGCGAACTGAAGAACGCGCGGAGCTTGCGCTTCAGTGATCTGGCCGAAGACGGGTGAGTTGATGTCGTCGACGGGCGGTATGAGGTTGGCGTGATTGGTCACGTTGAAGGCTTCAGCGCGGAACTGCACCTTCGTTCTCTCATTGACGGCGAAGCTCTTATCGAGCGAGGCATCGAGGCTGCCGAAGGCCGGGCCATCGACGCTGTTGCGCTGCTCGTTGCCGAACTGACCGGCGTTTGCGACGGGGTCGAGCCGTTGGAATGCCGAGCGAGCGACCCACTGCGAGACGGAATGCGGCGCTCCCTTATTCGGGTTGCCGACGACGTTGGGACGATCTCCGAACATGCCGGAGACGCCGGGATGCGGAGCCTGCAGGGAGACGTTGGCGGAGTCATAGACGGTGAAGGGCGTGCTGGAGTTGATGGCCGACAGAGCACTGAACTGCCAGCCATCGAGAATGGCACGGGAGAGACCTGTGAGGGTGTGCGCGAAGGGGATCGCGTAGGTCACGCTCGCGGCGAAGCGATGTCGTGCGTCGAAGAGGGACCGGCCGTACTCCCCCTTCAGATTGAGGTTGTTCTGAGGAACGTCCAGTTCTCCAAGCGTGAGCCATGGGGCTGGACCGGACATGTGGAGACTCGAGGAGTAATCGAGATCCTTAGAGAAGGTGTAGGCGAGGGTGTAGTTCAGGCCGGGCGTGCCGCGCCGCGTGAGCGAGACCTGTCCCGAGTGGAAGCTGGAGTTTGCATTTCCTTCCACAAGACCAGCAGTGCCTAACTGGCAGGTGCCGGAGGTCAAGGTGCATCCGGAGTAGAGGCGGCGGCGGCCGGAGTTGGCGAGGGTCGCACCCGGTTGATAGATCGCCGGATTGGCTTCTACCAAGCGAGGCAGGCGCGTTCCCTTCGCACCGATGTAGCCGATCGACATCACCTGCCCACCGAGGCTCTGGTCGATGGTGAGGTTCCAGTCCTGCG
>CAXTJC010000354.1:0-3920 GCA_964244225.1 uncultured Acidobacteriaceae bacterium | reverse complement strand
TTCTCCTGAAGGTGTAGAGCAGGATGACTGAGTTCATGCCATTTTCTCTCAAGGAAAATGGCCTCCACAGCAGGTGGGCAACGCCACAGCATCAGGAGCAATGCTCTAGAACCCATAGCTGAGGTGGTGAGCGCTTTCCGCCCGGATGTACGCTGCAATCCTTAGGCCCTGGTTCAAGGAGAACTCTGAACAGTCCTTGGTTTTTCTTTCTTCCATTCCGAGTAACGCGAGGAACCTGCTTTTGTTCGGACCGGCTAAATACTTCTTCGACTTGGTCAGACCTTCCTTAAACCTTCAAGCACCTTCATAGACTACGCGGGCGCCCCGGATCTGCGACCTACGCCGTGCTGCTCTCCAGTCGCAGCAGGCGCTCTTCAAGCGACGCTATACGGCGCTCCAGATCAACAACAGTAGCAGCCTGGCCGCCAGCCTCCACCGTCACTGGCATCGGCGCGGAGACCATCGCCGCAGCCGCCGGCAGGCCGCCCAGCAGATGCGCATAGCGGACCTCACGCGAGCCGGGCTGTCGCGGCAGAACCGTCACCAGTGCGCCGGTGTTCGCATCATCGTCCTGCGCTGAAGCGCGGCTGGCCATCCGGTCCAGCGCCGTGACCACAGCCGCCAGATCGTCGAAGGCAAAGAGCCGGTCGGCGCGGGCGCGCAGTTCACCGGGTGTCTGCGGCCCGCGCAGCAGCAGCAGGCAGAGCAGGGCGGTCTCGTCGCGGCGAAGATTCAGGATCGTGCGGGCGTGGTGCTCGTACTTCGCCACGCGTGCGCTGGAGTTCGATACGCCCCCGCGTGCAGGCGAGGCAAGACCGCGATCCTCCAGCGCATGCAGCGCCTGGCGCAGCTGCTCTTCGGTCAGATCGAGCACCGGATCGCGCGACGAACGCTGGTTGGTAGCGGCCTCAAGCGCGTTGAGCGAGAGCGGATAGATGTCGGGCGTGGTGATCTCTTTCTCGATCAAAGAGCCGAGCACGCGAAGTTCATGGCTGGAGAGCTGCATGGCATCTAGGGTGACACGCCGCGCCTCGCGCAGCATCACCCAGGATAAGGATGAGGGAGGTATCGAGCGAGAGCCTAATGACACGAAAGTTCCAGAACGCGTTGCTTGCCGGCTTCGCACAGCGCAATAGAGATGGGTAGAATGAGGAAGACGAATGCGATGTGCCGCTTTCGATTCGACAAACGGAAACGGCACAGACCGGGGGCATGGATGGTATTTGGAGTTCCGCGCGGAATACAGAAGGCTTTGGCCGGAGCGCTGCTGCTTGCTGGGCTCTCTTCCGGCGTGTCTGCAACGGCGCGTGCGAACGGCATGCCGGTTACGGGTGTGATGGGCATGCGCGGCATGATGGCGGCGGCAAGCATGGGTCCGGCCGGAGCCGATCTTGACCCTGCTCTGGGCGCGGATATGGGCGCTGCTCTGGGTACAAGCCTCGGCGCGGCCAACCAGCGCTACATGCTGCGCCTGCACCACACCCACACCGGCGAAGACATCAGCATCGTCTACCGGATCGGCGATACCTACCTGCCGGAGGCGATCGAGAAGCTCAACTACTTCCTGCGCGATCACCGCACGCAGGACATCGCGGACTACGACCCCACGGAGTTCGACCTGCTGCACGCTGTGATGACCCGGCTGCGGCGTCCCGGCGGCGTGATCGACATCGTCTGCGGGTATCGCACGCCGGAGTCGAACGAGTATCTGCGGACGCGCTCCGACGTGACCGGCGTGGCGGAGCACTCGCAGCACATGCTCGGCAAGGCGATCGATATCCAGGTACCGGGTGTTCGCACCCTGGCGCTGCGCAATGCGGCGCTGGCCATCGGCGCCGGCGGTGTCGGCTACTATCCAACGAGCCGGTTTGTGCACGTGGACGTTGGACCGGTGCGAGAGTGGCAGTTCGGCGGCGCGCGCTTCCGCACCCATCGCGCAACCTACAGAGGCCAAGCACGGCATCACGTAGCGCGGCGCCGCAGCTAGAGAGACTCTGATCAAGTCTTTGCTTTTCTTTATTCCATTCCGACCCTGAGCGAAGCCGAAGGGGAGGAACCTGCTTTTCGTTCGGACCGGCTAAATACTTCTCCCGATAGGTAAAGTTCTTTGACTTGTTCAGATCTTTCCTGGACCTAATCCTCTGAAGCGGATCCGCGTTTGCCTTTGCTTCTCCTGCTTCTTCTTTTATTGTCATCCTTCGCGCAGCGGAGGATCTGCTTTTTCGTGTCTACCATCCGTTGTTGCATACTTGCTGCGGGACGAAGGAGGCAGCAATGCGCGTGCGGTCTGTGGTATGGCTTTGCCTAATGATGGCAGTTGCAGGAGCGGCCTGCAGGCAGGTACCGGCGGAGATCCGTCTGCCGAAGATGCTGAGTGCGCACGCCGTACTGCAGCGCGATCGCCCCCTGCATCTCTGGGGCTGGGACGATCCCGGCGCCTGCGTGCAGGTGGCCTTCCACAAGCAAACCGCACAGGCCTGCGCAAACCCTCTAGGCATGTGGTCGACCTATCTCCAGCCTGAGGCGGCAGGCGGCCCCTACACGCTGACGGTCTCTGGCCGCGACGGTAATCCATCGCAGACGACGGTTGACGACCTGCTCGTAGGCGACGTGTGGTTTGCCTCCGGCCAGTCCAACATGGAGATGCCGCTGAAGGGCTTCGGCGCGGATACGCCGATCAAGGACAGCGCGAAGGAGATTGCAGCTGCCACGAAGCCCCAGATACGCCTGCTGCGCTTCGAGAAGACGGCCACGTCGTATCCGCTCGATGACGTCACAGCGACATGGACGGAGTGCACGCCGGAGACGGTCGCGAACTTCTCCGCGGTAGCGTACTTCTTCGGGCGCGAGCTGCAGGAGACCCAGCATGTGCCGATCGGCCTGATCGACGCAACCTGGGGCGGCACGCCGATCGAGTCGTGGATCAGCCTCGAGACGATCGGACAGGACCCGGCGCTGATGCCGCTGTTTACCAGCCGCGCCAAGTTCGTCGCGGGCCGGGCCGAGATGCCGGCCATGCTGGCAGCGGAGAAGCGGGAGGATGCGGAGGCCGCGCGGCAGGGCAGGCCCAAACCGCGGCACGCCTGGCATCCGGGCGACGATGCCTCCTGGAACCCGAGCTTTCTCTATAACGGCATGGTGGCGCCGGCGACAGGCTACACCGTGCGCGGCTTTCTCTGGTACCAGGGGGAGTCCAACAGCGATCCCGAGCGGGCGCCGCTCTATCGGCGCGAGATGCCGGCGCTGATCGCCGACTGGCGCGCGCAGTGGGGCGAGGGCGACCTGCCCTTTCTCTGGGTGCAGCTTTCCAGCTTCGATTCGCCGCGCGAAGACTGGGGACAGATCCGCGAGGCGCAGCGCGAATCGCTCGCGGTTACAAATACCGCCATGGCCGTGAGCTACGATGTGGGCACACCCAGCAACGTGCATCCGCCGGATAAGCAGACCGTCGGCCACCGGCTGGCACTTGGCGCACGCGCTCTCAGCTACAGCCAAAAGTTGGACCAAAAGACGGAGTGGACTGGTCCGCTGGTGCGCTCAGCCACCCGCGCCGGTGCAGGCGTCCGCGTGTCCTTCGATCATGCGGAGGGCCTGCATGCGTCCGGATCTGTGAAAGGCTTCGAGGTCGCCGGCAAGGATGGTGTGTTTGCACCGGCCACGGCAATCATTGGCGCGGAGAGCGTAACGGTGACGAGCGACGCGGTGTCGGAGCCGGTTGCAGTTCGCTACGCCAACCAAAACGTGACCGCGGCCAACCTGTATAACCGCGCCGACCTGCCGGCAGCCGCGTTTGCAATCGAGGTCCACCCTTAGCAGAGCGGAGTCTCCACACAGAAATGGCCGCGGGAAACCTCCGCGGCCATCGTTGTGTGCGTTAGAAGCTAGGCGACCGAGTTGCGCCGGATCGTCTCCTTGTAGAA
>CAXTJC010000353.1:0-3929 GCA_964244225.1 uncultured Acidobacteriaceae bacterium | reverse complement strand
GCAGACCGCAAGCTCCGGAAACAGCACGATCTCAGCCTGCATTGCAGCCGCACGCTCCGCTGCATCGACGATCCGTGCAATATTCCCGGTAAAATCCCCAACCGTCGGATTGATCTGAGCCAGTGCGACCTTCACACCATCAGTCTACCGTCTTCGCCGAACGCAGATCATCGCCTGGATTTTTGGTTGTCATCCCGCAGGGATCTGCTGTTTCTTTTCCCATTGCTGCCAGAAACCGGTCATCCGCCCGCGGCTAACTTCCCGTGCCGCTCAGCACCACACTGATCGTCCGCGCCAGAATCTTCAGATCAAGCCACAAACTCCAGTTCTCCACATACGCCGTGTCGAGCGAGATATAGCTGTCGAACGATGGATCCTGCCGCGCCTCAACCTGCCACAGCCCGGTAATCCCCGGCAGCACATCCAGCCGCCGCAGATGCGGCAGATCGTACTGCTCCACCTCGGACGCGATCGGCGGCCGCGGCCCCACCAAACTCATATCGCCGCGCAGCACGTTATAGAACTGCGGCAGCTCATCGAGCGAATACTTTCGCAAAAACCGGCCCACCTTGGTCACGCGAGGATCGTTCTGCATCTTGAACAGCACGCCTTCGCGCTCGTTCATATGAGCCAGATCGGCCTTCATATGATCGGCGCCCACCACCATGGTGCGGAACTTGTAGCAGACGAAGGTGCGCCCCTTCCGCCCGATCCGCTGCGCCCGATACAAAATCGGACCGGCCGAATCGAACTTGACCGCCAGTGCCAGCAGTGCTGTCAGCGGAGCAGTCACCAGTAGCGCCAGAAACGACAGTGTGATATCGAGCATGCGCTTCAGTAGAAATCCACCGATCGGAAACTCCCGCCGGTGCAGCGGAATCGTCGGAAACTGGCCGATGTACTCGACCGGCGCATTCCACGCCAGCCCGTCGTAGAGATCGGGGACCACGCGCACATCAATCCCCGCGCTCCGCGCCTCCTCCACCAGATTAATCACCACCTTCTTCGCCGCCGGCACCGAGAAGAAGATCTCATCCACAAACAGCGATCGCGCGATCGAAACGCAGTTCCGCAGATCGCCAATCACATCCACATCGCCCGTCTCCGCCTCCCGCTCCGTCAGCGCGACGAAGCCCTTGAAACGAAACCCCAGGTGCTGCAGCGACTCCAGATGATTGCGCAGCGCATGCCCCACCCGCCCGGCGCCGACGATCATGATGTTGCGTGTCTCAATGCCGTCCAGGTATCGCTTGTAGACGATCCGCCGCCACATCGCCCGGCGAACACACAGGAAGATCGCGCTGAGGATCACAAGCATGAAGACAACCAGCCGCGACACCGCCAGATTGCGCGTCACATACAGCGTCCCGCACAGCACCAGGCCCGCGGTCAGCGTGGACTGCACGACCATTCGCTGCTCATGCAGGCCGCTCCGGTACTGCAGCGGCGTATACAGCCCATACGACCGCATAAAGAACACCACACCCACGGCAAATCCGCCGATATAGAGCGGCGCCACTGGCGGCGACAGCCGCAGAATATACGGCAGCACGCCAAACAGGTGCACATCGGATGGAACCGTGGCGCGCAGCCGCAGCGCGAAGATCCACGCGAGAAAAATCGTCACAACATCCAGCGCGCTCCACACCAGGCTGGTCACCGACGGTCGCCATCGCGCGCTCGCCCGCCCGCCAAACGCCCGGCGGTCCCCTTCGGTGCGCCGTCGTCCGGAGACGATCACCTGCTGCAGATAGTCTGGTGTTGCCAATGCGTACGCCTTTTCGTTCGGGCAGCGAGATCTTTCCTTGCTGGCTGGGTGCCGCAGCCACGCAGTCTACGTGGCCCGGCTACGTTCCTAAGTGATGACTCATCTCACCTTGCGATCATGACGGAAACCTGCACATACCCCTTTCGGGTGAGCCGGCTAGTTTCTTCCAGCATACGGGGGGAAACGTGCGGGGCATTGCAGGACTGCGAAAACCCTCCTTTACACCTGATCCATGTGGCTGGCCGCCGGTGCGGGAATTACCGGAATCACCAGTTGATCGAGCGAGAGAAACTCCTGCAGGATCGGATCCTCGCTGGCCTCCATCTCCTTCATCGTCCCAAAGAAGTGAGCGTTTCCCTCATGCAGAAACACCACGCGATCCGCTAATCTCTTCGCAAAACGCATATCGTGTGTCACGACGATGCTCGTCAGGTGGAGCTGCTGCTTCAGCCGGTCAATCAGGTTGCCGAGCAGTTGGCCCATCAGCGGATCCACCATCGTCGTTGGCTCATCATAGAGCACCGCCTCCGGCTGGCTTGCAAGTGCGCGCGCGATCGCGACTGAGCGCTTCATCCCCGTCGAAAGATCGCTCGGCAGCAGGCCATCCATTCCGGCCACGCCGACCATCTCGAGCAGCCCCTTCACCACCTGGAAGATCTGGTCTTCGCCCAGCTCACCGCGCTCCCGCAGCGGAAACGCCACGTTCTCGCCCACGCTGATCGAATCAAACAACGCCCCATTCTGAAACACCATGGTGACCTTCCGCCGGATCGCCTGAAGCTGTGCCTCACTGAAGCCGGTGATGTCCTCACCGGCGACGCAGATCGTGCCGGAGTCGGGCTTCAGAAATCCCAGCAGCATCTGCAGCGATACCGATTTCCCCACGCCGGATCGCCCAAGAATACACAGGGTCTCGCCGGCATTGATAAAGAAACTCACGCCCTTCAAAACGTCGAAGTCGCCAAAGGACTTCGAGACGTTGTCAAACGAAATATACGGCGTAATCTTGTCAGCGGTATCGCCCTCCGCAACCGCCTCAAACGCCGCCTCATTCTGCTGCGCCGCCTCTTCCAGAAACTCCTCGACCACCGGCGCCACATCCGCCGAAATGCCCTCGGTGAGCGATCCTTCCGCGCCAAACGCATGCTCGCCGTTATGGGCGGCCGACTCGTGCCGCTCCGGCGTTTGAACCGTGATGCGGCTCGGGGCCCGATCCGCGGAGACAGCACGCTCGGTCCCCTCGGGCGCCTCCGCCAGACTCTTCAACTCTGAACCGTCCTGCGACCGCGACGGCTCGTCCTGCATGCGCTCTTCCGGTTCCATTGTCCTAGTTGAGATGCTTTTCGGCCCGTAGAAGCTCTAAGTCTTTCTCCTTTGTCCCAAAGCCGCCTCAAGCTCCCCCGGCGTATTCAGGTTTGCAAACCAGCTCGACCTGCACTCCCACTCCGCCGCGGTCGGCCGCCAGCAAAGCTCCGCGCCACCCTCTCCGGCAAGCACCCGGCCCTCCCCGAACCCGATCGGTGTCACCGCGAACACCGCCTCAAGCGACGCCTCGAGTCTCTGCGCTAGGCCCTCGGTCGCGGACCGGAGCACCGGTTGCAATGTGTGATCGCCGCGTTCCAGAGCCGCCCGCAGCGCCGGCAGCAGATCGACGTGCATCGCGCTGATCAGCGGCTGCACCCGCCCGTCCGCCAGCGCAACCCCCAGCCGCATCGTCGGCGAGGCCGTCCAGAGCTCCACCAGCGCCCGCAGCAACCCACCCGGCAGCAGCGGTGTATCCACCGGAACAAAGACCGCGATCTCGCCGCCACGCCGCACGCAGTCCCGCAGTGCCGCTTCAATGCCGCCCATGGGACCGCATCCGGGAACCCCATCCGGAACACAGACCGACCCATCCGGAACACGCGCCCTCTGTCCGACGACCACCACCTCCGTACAGACCAAACGCATCGTCGCCACCGCATGGTCGAGCAGCGTCCGTCCGCCAAAGACGATCTCCGCCTTATCCGTTCCCATCCGCGAGCTCCGCCCGCCGGCCAGAACGTACCCACGCACCTTGGTACTAGCGGCCATCGCCGCCCACGCGCCCCCGAGATCCAACGCGCTCGAAGGATCCCAGAATCGACTGAATCCCACGATGAAAGTTCCCCAGATTGAACTT
>CAXTJC010000352.1:0-3932 GCA_964244225.1 uncultured Acidobacteriaceae bacterium | reverse complement strand
CTCATCGGTCTCGGCGTCCTCTTCCTGGTCGGCAGCACGCATATGTTTGTCGGGCTGCCGGTGCGTTTTCTGCTTCCAATTCTCCTTATCGGTGTCGGCGTCTATCTCTTCGTTCGCCGCATGACCGCAACCGGCGTCGGCTTTGCGGATGACGGCAGCGCCGGTTATCGTCTCCGTCTGGTGCGCGCGTTACAAAGCTCTGTCTGGGTCGTCTTGGTCGGCGTTCTCTTCCTGCTAGACACTCTGAACATTCTCTCGTGGGGTCGCAGCTGGCCGCTCTTCATCATCGTCGGCGGCGTCATGGCCTTCGTGCAGCGCAGTGCATACGCAGCTGCCGCGCAACAAACACCATTTCCCGCGTACACCACCGCTTCGGCTCCCCGCAGAGACTCTCCCCCCGCGCCCGTGCCGGATGACCCCGGACTCTCCATCGCTCCGCGCGATCGGGAAGGATCCTAGTCATGGCCGGCTATCCACCACCCTTCCCCAACGATCCCCGTGTCCAGCGGCAAATCCTGCGCGATCAGGCGCGTATACAGCGGCTCCAGCTCCGCGGCCTGCGGCGAAGCTCCATCGTCGGTCCCATCTTCGCCATCGCCATCGGTGTCCTCTTTCTGCTGGTGCAGATCGGCCGCCTTCCGGCTCCGGCGCTCTGGATCTGGTTTGCCCGTTGGTGGCCTCTGCTGCTCGTCCTCTTCGGCTTCATCCGCCTCTTCGAATGGCTCTTTGACCAGCGGGCGAGAGCCAGTGCAAACGGCGCGCCGACACCGCAGCGCAACCTGGGCATCGGCGTCATTCTTCTTCTCGCCCTGCTCGTCGTCGCCGGCATCGCCAGCAGCGTCGCTCGCAACAAGGCCAACCGCTTCCTCGGCCCCAACTTCGAACTCAACCAGGACAATCTCGAACAGTTCTTCGGAGACAAGCACGAGAGCACCCAAACCGTGACCGCCTCCTGCCCAGACGGAAGCGAGCTAACGATTGAGAATCCGCACGGCAACGTCACCGTCACCGGCAGCAGTCAGGACGATCAGCTGCATGTCATTGCCAACAATCAGGTCTTCACCCGTAGCGACTCCGACGCAGCCAGCAAGGAGCGGCATCTCGCTGCCAGCGTCGGTCGAAACGGCAATCAACTCAGCCTGATCGTCCCATCCGTTGAAGGCGCTCGCTCCGACCTCACAATTCTTGTTCCAGTCCATGTCTCGTTCACCGGCACCGTCAACCGCGGGGACATCACCGTCCACTCCCTTACCGGTTCCGTCACCGTAACGGCGAACCATGGCGATATCGACCTCAGCTCCATCACCGGCAAAGCGATGGCCCACATCAACAACGGCGACTCCTCCTTCTCCGCCCACAGTATGACCGGCGATGTGGTGGTGGAAGGCCGCAGCCTGGATCTCACACTCTCCGACATCGCCGGATCCGTCTCAATGAACGGCGACTTCTTCGGGACCACCCATCTTGAGCGCACCTCCGGTGCCGTTCGCTTTCATACCAGCCGCACCGACCTCCAGTTCGCCCGGCTCGACGGTGATCTCGAAATCTCCCAAAACGCCGATCTAAGTGCTACTCAGGTCGTCGGCCCCATCGTCCTCAACACCCGCAACCGCAACATCAATCTCGAACGAGTCTCGGGCCCGGTTAGCATCACGAACCGCAATGGATCAATCACTTTAGCGATTGCCCAGCCCATCAGCCCCGTGATGATCGAAAACAGGAACGGCGACGTAGAGCTCACCCTTCCGACAGACGCACACTTCAGCGTGCAGGCAGAGACCAGCAATGCTGACCTCGAAAACGACTTCGGCCTCTCTCTCTCCCAGCAAGGCGATCATCCGAGGCTAACCGGCACGGTCGGCAGTGGCGGCCCACTCCTCCAGATCAGTACCAGCCAGGCGGACATCTCCCTCCGCAAGGGCTCTGTCGCGCCGATTCCGCCCACACCTCCGACACCACCTCGCCTTACCTCCTCACCTGCCGGAGCAAGCGAAGGCTTCCAAACCGCACAGAAAGAGATGCGCCGAGCGCAGCAGCAGGCACGAGAGGCACAGAGAGAGGGCCGCGAGGCAGAGAAACGAGCGCACGATAACGCTGACGAAAAGCACTGAGCGCTGAACCTTTGAGTCGTCACGAGACCTACAAAATACGCCGGCCCATTTGCAAGTGAGTCGTCTCTTCGAGCGGAGCTATAGCATTTCTCCTGAAGGTGTACCCCGGACCACATCGGTCCATGCCATTTTCTCTCTAGGAAAATGGCCTTCACTACAGGCGAACAGGGGCACAGCATCAGGAGAAATGCTCTAAAATCCCGACATCTCGCCTTTATCGAACGGAGCGAAACAAAATACAACTGAACTCTTTGTTCTGACTGGCTGAAATCTTCAACTTCTCAGACTTACCTAACTCAAACACCCAAACTGCAGAAAAGCGCTGGTCGGTTACACGTAAGCGTCACGGGAGTACCATCCCGACGGCGAGTGCCGCTCAGCGAGACTCTGAACAAGAGCTTTGCTTTTCCTTCTTCCATTCCGACCCTGAGCGAAGCCGAAGCCGGTCCCCGGCGAGCGCGTTTGCTCGCTGGGGTGGGAAGCCGGGATCATCGGCAAGCACTTTTGCTCACTGGGGTAGAAAGTGGAGAAACCTGCCCTTCTCTTCGGACCGGCTAGAGCAATGCTCGCTGGGGTAATATCCGGGGTCCCCGGCGAGCGCATCTGCTCGCTGGGTCAGAACGAGACAGCCGAATCGTCTCGCGTAGTGGAGAAACCCCCAGTGAGCTCGCATCTGATGCACACCCTAAAGTATTTCGCTCTGAACATCTCTCTTGCTTTCTATGCAGTGCGGTTTCATCCGCCGAGGTCAGCTTAGTGATATTTCTGACTAAATCAGGCCATCGTTAGACCTTCTCTTTAAACAGATAGCGTGAACCGGTTGTTCGAGGAAGCTCATGGGAGCCGCTGAGCCTATCGTGCGGAGCTGAGGGACCGTCAGTTTAGGACGACGAAAAAAAGCGATTCATCGTGGAAGCGGCCGCAGAGCTGGCGTATCAGGTGCGGCCTTGGCTTAGGCTCATGAAGTGAACGCCAACCGGGTATTTTAGTGGCTCACGCTGTATGACGCAGGACAACTTCCATGGCCGAAGGCAGACATTGGAAAGGTATTCCTGACTCGTGCATAGCTGTCGATGCTGCCCGAAGGTATCGATTGGCGAAGACCGGATCGGACTTTGACAACCGGCTATGACTGTCTAAGTTATGAGTGCGGCTCCTTTATTGAAAGACCTGCCGCGCGAAGTTCAAAAGCACCTTGCTGCTGAAGGATCTGCTCACCAGCTTCAAGGTTGTCCGCCTATCTGTCCTCGAATGTGTTGCGCAACATGCGATCGCATCGTGCAGGAGCTGGTGCTTTCGTGGCCATCGCTCCTCGCCGAGACGAATGATCTGGCCTGATCGTCAGGAATAACAAGAAATCGCCAGCTCAATCTATAAAGACCCATAGCTCGGCACCTCGTTATGAACAAAGTTTCCCATAGGCATTTCACGTGGCAAACGCACGAAAACCCACCAAGGTTGAATTTGGTGGGCTTTCTAAAAATAATGCCGGCGATTACCTAATCTCCCACACACTTACGCGTGCAGTACCATCGGCCCGACGAGGCTTAACTTCCGTGTTCGGGATGGGAACGGGTGTGACCCTCGCGGTAAACTCACCGGCAAACTTGAGGCGCATTGAGGGCGTTTACGCCCGGAGCCGAAATCCTGAACTTCTCTAGCTAAGGATCTGCTTCTGCACCTCGTAATATCAAGAATATCGCTCGCGCGATTTTCCACAACTGAATAGATTGAGTAGACACTTACCTTGCGTATATATAACTACCAAGCCTGTGTTGAGAATCTTTTGCCAGCGGACTACGCTGCGCAGAGTAAATTCTA
>CAXTJC010000351.1:0-3944 GCA_964244225.1 uncultured Acidobacteriaceae bacterium | reverse complement strand
TTTTGCTTTGAGAGGACGTGTATGAGTGTGACGAATCAGCCTGGCCAGCATCCGCGGCCTGAGACTCTGGTGTCAGTGCCGAAGTTGCTGACGGCGTACTATGCGCTGGACCCGGATGCGGCGGTAGCGGCGGAGCGGGTGAGCTTTGGGACATCCGGACATCGCGGAAGCTCCTTCGCGACGAGCTTCAATGAGGACCATATCGCGGCAATTTCGCAGGCGATCTGCGAGTACAGAAAAGATCAGGGGACGACGGGACCGCTGTTTCTGGCGCAGGATACGCATGCGCTGAGCGAGCCCGCGTTTGCGACGGCGCTGGAGGTGCTCGCCGGCAATGGAGTGGCGGTGAGGATCGACCAGGACATGGGGTATACGCCGACGCCGGTCCTATCGCATGCGATTCTGACGTACAACGCGGGCCGGACGGAGGGGCTGGCGGACGGAATCGTGATTACGCCGTCGCACAATCCACCGGAGGACGGCGGGTTCAAGTACAACCCCCCGAACGGTGGACCGGCGGATACGATGGCCACGAAGTGGATCGAGAACCGGGCGAATGCGCTGATCGGATCGGGTGCGAGCGAGATTAAGCGGGTGCCGTATGCGCGGGCGCTGGCGGCGGGGACGACTGAGAAGCATGACTACATCACGAGCTATGTCGAGGACCTGGGGAGTGTGATCGACTTTGCGGCGATTGCGGGGTCGGGACTGACGCTGGGTGTGGATCCGCTGGGTGGGGCGGGGGTGGCGTACTGGCCGCGGATCGCGGAGCGGTGGAAGCTGCCGTTGGAGGTCTTGAACAAGTATGTGGACCCGACGTTTCGGTTTATGACGTGCGATTGGGATGGGCGGATTCGGATGGACTGTTCGAGCCCATTTGCGATGGCGTCGATGATTGCGAACAAGGATCGTTACGACGTGAGCTGGGCGTGCGATACGGACCATGACCGGCACGGGATTGTGACGCGGACGACGGGGCTGCTGAATCCGAACCACTATCTGGCGGTGGCGATTCAGTACTTGTTTACGCATCGGCCGGAGTGGTCGGCGAGTGTCGGGATTGGGAAGACGCTGGTGTCGTCGTCAATCATCGACCGCGTGGCGAAGGGGCTGGGGCGACCGATGCTGGAGGTGCCGGTGGGCTTCAAGTGGTTTGTGGATGGGCTGATGGATGGGACGCTGGGGTTTGTGGGGGAAGAGTCGGCCGGGGCGACGTTTTTGCGGCGGAATGGGAAGGTCTGGACGACGGATAAGGACGGACTGATCATGGGGCTGCTGGCGGCGGAGATGACCGCCACGACCGGGAAAGATCCGGGGCTGCTTTATGGGGAGCTGACGGCCAGGTATGGCGACCCGGTGTATCAGCGGATTGACGCGAAGGCGACCAAGGAGCAGAAGGCGAAGCTCGGTAAGCTGACGGCGAGCGAGGTGACGGCGAAGACGCTGGCGGGAGAGGCGATTACGGGGGTGTTGACGGAGGCGCCGGGAAACCATGCTCCGATTGGCGGGCTGAAGGTGACGACGGCAGATGGGTGGTTTGCGGCGCGGCCTTCAGGGACCGAGGATGTGTACAAAATTTATGCCGAGAGCTTCAAGGGGGCGGAGCAATTGAAGAAGATTCAGACTGAGGCGCAGGCGCTGGTGGATGGGGCGATCGGGTAGGCTGAGCGGAATGGTGGGACGAGGAGGGCCGGTGCGTCAAAGCATGTGGCTTTGGATAATGGCCTTTGGTGCTGTTGCGGCGCAGGCCCAGACAACACCAATGCAGACGATTCAGACGAACTCGACGCTGGTGGTGGTACCGGCTCTGGCGCGGACCGCGACGGGTGATCTGGTGCATGGGCTCACGGCAAAAGACTTTCGGGTTCTGGATGATGGCGTAGCGCAGAATATCGCGGTGGAGGAACAGGCGGCGCGGCAGCCGATTGCGCTGGTGGTGCTGCTCCAGACGGGTTGTGGGGCGAGCCGGCAGTTTGCGAACTATGCGGGAATGGGGACGATGCTCGAGGCAATGGTGGCCGGGGTGGGCCATCGGGTGTCGGTGGTGACGTTTGACAGCCAGCCGGAGGAGGCGTGGAGCTTTACTCCGGATGTGGAGCAGTTGCGGGAGGCGTTTGTGCACCCGGTGGCGGGGGATAACGGGGCGGCGGTGATGGATGCGGTGAGCTACGGGATCGGGCTGCTGAAGGAGCAGCCGGCGGAGGCGCGGCGCGTGATTTTGCTGGTGAGCCAACCGCAGGATGACGGGAGCGAGACGAAGGCGGAGGACGTGGTGCGGCGGCTGGGCGAGAACAATGTGACGATCCTGAGCGTGACGTTCTCGCCGGAGACGCAGTGGCTGAAGGACCAATTCACGAAGGAGCGGCATGGCAACAAGCCGTACAAGTATGGGGCGGATGGGCCGACGCTGATCTATACGTTCAATCTTGACGGGCCGCTGCGGGTCGCGCTGAAGGCGATGCGAACGAATGCGGCGGCTTCTGTGGCGACGATGTCGGGTGGGGAGGCGATGACGTTTGGCAACAAGAACGAGCTGGAGCGGCGGATGGGCTTGCTGGCGAATGATCTGGCGAACGACTATGTGCTGAGTTTTCGGCCAACGTCAAAAGCCCCCGGATTTCACACGCTTACGGTACAGGTGCCAGGCGTGGCAGGTGCGACGGTCGCAGCGCGTACGAGCTACTGGGCTGAGACCCAAGCAACGCCGACTGCAGACCGTGGCCTGGGGACGACTGGCGATCTGAAGACGCATTGACTTCCGGAACGGGGTGGCGAAGGATTGAGGATGGAACATTGGATAGACCTATGAAGAGTTCGACGATGACCCCGCCTGAGACCCTGGTTGCGAGTTTTGAGAGTGGTTCCAGCAGACCGCTAACGACGAATAAGCACCTGATCCGCTGGGTAGAGAAGATGGCGGATCTGACGCAGCCGGATTCGATCCATTGGATTCATGGGTCCGAGGCGGAGTACGCGATGTTGTGCGACCGGCTTGTGGAAGCTGGGACGTTTACGCGGCTGAACCCGGAGCTTTGGCCGGGATGTTTTTATGCGCGGTCGGCGGCGAACGATGTGGCACGGGTAGAGGACCGCACGTTTATCTGCTCGCTGAGCAAGGATGCGGCGGGGCCGACGAATAACTGGGAAGATCCGTATGCGATGCGGAAGAAGTTGAAGATGCTGTTTCGCGGTTCGATGCGAGGGCGTGTGATGTATGTGCTGCCATACTCGATGGGGCCGGTAGGCAGCCCGATGAGCCAGATTGGCGTGCAGCTGACGGACTCGGCCTATGCCGTGGTCAATATGCGCATTATGGCGCGGATTGGCACGCCGGTGTATGCGGAGATTGACAAGGATGAGAAGCGGGTGGTGCCGTGTATGCACAGCGTGGGCGCGCCGCTGGCCGCCGGCGAGCAGGATGTGACGTGGCCGTGCAACGAGCTGAAGTACATCGTGCACTTTCCGGAGACGCGCGAGATTTGGAGCTATGGCTCGGGGTACGGCGGGAATGCGCTGCTGGGCAAGAAGTGTTTTGCACTGCGGATTGCCTCAAACATTGCGCGCGATGAGGGGTGGATGGCGGAGCACATGCTAATTGTGGGTGTGGAGTCGCCGAAGGATGCGCAGGGTAAGAGCGAGAAGACGTATGTAGCTGCGGCGTTTCCGTCGGCATGCGGCAAGACGAACTTTGCGATGATGATTCCGCCCGCTGGGTTTGACGGATGGAAGGTGTGGACTGTTGGCGACGATATCGCGTGGATCAAGCCGGACGCGAATGGGCAGCTGCGGGCCATCAATCCGGAGGCGGGCTTCTTTGGCGTGGCGCCGGGGACAAGCGCGCGGACAAACCCGAATGCGATGGCGACCCTGAAGCGCAACACGATCTTTACCAACGTGGCGCTGACGCCCGAGGGCGGCGTGTGGTGGGAGGGCATGACCGAGGC
>CAXTJC010000350.1:0-3965 GCA_964244225.1 uncultured Acidobacteriaceae bacterium | reverse complement strand
GCAGGCTTAACCGCGACGGCAGCTGCGCCGCGCGGTTTACAGTCATTCTCCCACCGCCGGTGCGTCATTGCCCGTTGCTGGGTCACGCGCTGCAAGCGGGAGAGTTCCCACGCTCTCGCCCGCTCACCCCGGGACTAGCTCTTACGCGTACATGCCGCGCTGCTTGGTCGTATACGCCACGCGATCGATCGCCAGCATGTAGGCCGCCGTCCGGTTGTCCACCTCGTGTGAGGTCGAGTACGAGATGACGTCGGTGAAGCTGTCCGTCATGATGCGTTCGAGCCGCTGGTTGACCTCGGTCTCGGTCCAGAAGTAGCCCATGCGGTCCTGCACCCACTCAAAGTAGCTTGCGGTCACGCCGCCTGCGTTGGCGAGGATGTCCGGCAGGACAAAGACGCCCTTCTTTGCCAGCAGCTCGTCGGCCGCAACCGTTGTCGGTCCATTCGCGCCCTCGCACAGGATCCGGCAGCGCAGATCGCCTGCGTTCCGGCTGGTGATGACGTTTTCGGTAGCGGCCGGAATCAGGATCTCGCACTCGCGCGTGAGCAGCTCCGCTTTATCGACCTGCTGGCCGCCCGAAAACCCTAGGATCGATCCTGTGCGCTGGCGATGGCCGAGCAGATTCGGAATATCGAGGCCGGCCTGGTTGAAGAGGGCACAGTCATACTCCGCGACACCGATGATGGTGTAGCCGCGATCGGCCAGCAGTTTCGCGGCGTTCGAGCCCACATTGCCGAAGCCCTGCAGAATAACGCGGCAGCCTTCGACCGGCAGATTCAGGTGTTTCAGGGCCTCGTCGCAGACGACAGCGATGCCTCGCCCCGTGGCCTCGCGGCGGCCCGCGGAGCCGCCGATGTTCACCGGCTTGCCTGTAACCACCGCGGTTACAGTCTGGCGCATGTGCATGGAATAGGTGTCCATGATCCATGCCATGGTCTGTTCGTTCGTGTTCATGTCGGGTGCGGGAACGTCCTTCTCCGGCCCTAGAAACTCGATCATCTCGGCTGTGTAGCGCCGGGTCATGCGCTCGAGCTCTCCCTGGCTCATGTTCTTTGGGTCGCAGATGATGCCGCCCTTTGCGCCGCCAAAGGGAATGTTTACGACCGCGCACTTCCACGTCATCCAGCTGGCCAGAGCGCGCACCTCGTCCTGCGAGACGTCAGGAGCGTAGCGGATGCCGCCTTTGCTCGGCCCGCGCGCGACCGAATGCTGAATGCGAAAGCCGGTAAAAACCTCGATCTCCCCGTTATCCATCAGGACGGGAATGTGAACGGTAAGCTCACGCACCGGCTGGCGCAGCACCTTCCACAGACCGCGATCGAGATTCAATTTCTTTGCTGCCTGGTCAAATCGGAAGGCTTGCGCCTCCCATGGATTGGTCTCCTGCTCAAGCGGGAGAACCGGACTCACAACCTGTTGCATAGTGCCTCTCAACCTTCATCTCCGACCGGTGATGCTGGTATGGCCGGTATTCTCCGCGCCGTGATCCGCCCACCGTCGGCTTCGGCGCTCTCTCCGGCCGTTTCGGCCTCCCCCGGGTGAGGGAGTCCTTGTAGAAGATCTGGCCAGACCGGTCTGTAGCCAAACCCGAACGAGTGTAGGTGACCCACGAAACAGTATGCAAGCCCGCGCCGCTGCGTTCCATACAACCTGCGGGGAACGCCGCTCCAGCAAAGCGGGACCGTTTCCAGTGGTACACATATTGTCGTGAGAAGTCCGTAAAGCCAGGCCTGCCCACCCATTATTAAGGCGCCACGGCCTCTGCCTCCGCCAGTCCCAGGCCGATGTAAACCGGCAGCAGCTCGTGTCGCAGCGTTCGCAGGCGACTGCCGTACCAGGCAGCCGCCAGAAGCACGCCGCACCCTGTCAGCAGAACGCCCCGCGGCGCGCCCACCTTATGCGCCAGCCAGCCCGCTAGCAGAGAGCCGAAGGGCATCATGCCGGCAAACGCGAGCACGAACCAGCCCATGACCCGGCCGCGCCGCTCCTCCGGAATGATCGATTGCAGCACGGTGTTCGACGCCGCCATGACCTGCATCATGCCGAAGCCGTTCAGCAGCATTGCCAGCAGCGACAGCCAGAGCCGATGCGACAGCCCAAAGACCACCAGACCCGCGCCAAACATGAGCGCCGAGCTGCAGATGATGCGCGTCAGCCCACGGACTGACTTCCGCAACGCCAGCACGATCGCCGACGCCAGCGCCCCGAGTCCATTCGCCGCTGTCAACAGGCCCAGCGTGTGCGCGCCGCCGTGCAGGACCTGAGTGGAGAAGATCGGCAGCAGCGTCATAAACGGCAGCCCGAGAAAGCTGCACGCTGCAAAGAGCAGCAGAATAGTGCGCACCGGCATAAATCCCGAGACGTATGTCCATCCCTCGGCCATCTGCCGCGCGACCGATTGTTTTGGGCCTGTCCGGGGCTTGATCGCATCCAGCCGCATCGCGACCAGCGACGCAATCACCGCGATGTAACTTAGCCCATCAAACAGGAAGCAGTAGCCCTCGCCCACCTTGGCGATCAGGAAGCCCGCCGCTGCCGGGCCCACGAGCCGCGCCGCGTTCACCATGGAGGAGTTCAGCGCGATGCCGTTGCCGAGATCCTCCTTGCTGCGACCGACCATTTGAATCATGAAGCTCTGCCGCGCCGGCATGTCGAATCCGTCGATCAGCCCCTGAACCGCCGCCAGCCAGATCACCTCGGTGATGGTGATCCTGCCGGAGAGCGTCAGTGCGGCTAGCGCCAGCGACTGTGCCGCGCTGAGGATCTGCGTCCAGACCAGCAGCTGCCGCTTATCCCAGCGGTCTACCCATACGCCGGCAAAGGGTGAGAGCAGAGCCGTCCCGATCTGCCCTGAAAACCCGACCAGTCCCAGCAGCAGCGCCGATCCCGTGAGCCGGTACGTGAGCCAGGAGAGCGCCAGCCGCGTCATCCACGTGCCCATTAGCGAGACACCCTGGCCGAGAAAGAACAGCCGGAAGTTGCGATGCCGCATTGCCCGCCAGGCATGCGAGAAGCGGCCCGCCGGCAGCGGGGCGTCGACCCCATTTACGCCGGCGGCGTTCGCCTGCGGAGCGGCGCCGGCAGCGGTCAGCAGGATGTCAGCAGGTTTGGCAGGCTCAACAGGGGAGGGCGGCACATCTTTTCGATGCGCGCCGCTCGCTCCGGTCGCAGGCTTCTCGCCGCATGCCTGGTGCAAGCGGCGCACAGTAGACTGAAAAGGACCATGCCGACTCCGACGTCTCCGGCCGAACAGGACTTCCGAACTCTTGCCGGTCACCACACCCTCATCCCCGTCCATCGCACGCTGATTGCCGATCTCGAGACGCCGGTCAGCGCCTTTCTGCGGCTTGCCGAAAGCCCCGGCGAAGGCCAGACCGATCAGGCCGAGGCCTTTCTGCTCGAGTCGGTTGAAGGCGGTGAGCGCGTGGGCCGCTACACCTTCATCGGCATTGAGCCCTATCAGCGCTTCACCGCCCGCGGCCGAACGATTACCCACACCGTCGCACCTGCGGGGCCGGATGCAGGCGCTACCCGCACCTACGAGGGCGACATCTTCGCTGAGCTTAAGCGCGAGCTCTCCGCGCATACGCCCGCGCGCCTGCCCGGCTTGCCACCGTTCACCTCGGGCGCCGTAGGATTTTTTGCCTATGATGTCGTTCGCCAGATCGAGCGCCTGCCCTCGCTCGCGGCCGACGAGCTCCACGTGCCGGACGCGCACCTGATGTTCTTCGACCAGGTTCTTGCCTTCGACCACGTGAAGAAAGAGATTCACCTCATCGTTACAGCGGATCTCACGCGCGGCCCAGGCGTCTCCCCTGAGACTTTGTATCGACAGACATGTGCGCGTCTCGATCGCCTTGAGGCTCTGCTCGCGCGACCGCTTCCCGACCGAACGCTGCGCGCGACCGGCCCGCTTGAGCTCATCTCGCGCACGCCGCGTGCCGGCTTTCTTCGCGCCGTCGAGC
>CAXTJC010000349.1:0-3972 GCA_964244225.1 uncultured Acidobacteriaceae bacterium | reverse complement strand
GGCGCTCTGTGATGTAGGCCTCTGCCTGCTGGCGAATGACAGCGTCGGTTGTGATCTCAAAGAGTGTGTAACCGCGGAGGGTGAGGTGCTTGAAGAGCACGTTGAAGACTGGAAGCGGGGTGGGTTCGCGCGCGAGTCCGCCGTAGAGAAAGAGGATGCCGGACGGCGCGGCGGCTTCGATGAGCTTTTCTATCGTGGGACCGCCGACGGGGTCGAAGGTCAGGCGGGCGCCTTTGCCGCCGGTGATCTCTTTAATGCGCGCGACGAGGTCTTCTTCGTCGGTGGCGATGACGTGAGGCGCGCCGAAGTCGAGCAGGGCCTGGCGCTTGTCGGAGGTGCGGGTGAGGGCGATGGCGGTGGCTCCTTCGGCGCGGGCGATCTCAATCGCGGCGAGGCCAACCGACGAGCTGGCAGCGGGGATGACGACGAAGTCGCCGGCGGCAAGTTTACCGAAGTGGCAGAGCGCGCCCCAGGCTGTCAGATACTGCATCCAGATGCTGGTGCCTTCTTCAAAGGACAGAGATGCGGGGTAGGCGGCGAGCGCGGCGGCGGGCACGAGAGCGACCTCGCCGTAGACGCCGTAGCGGCTCATCATGAAGGCCGGCACGGTAGAGCGGATCTGGCCGACGAGGGCGGAATCGACGTCCGGGCCGACGGCCTCGACGACGCCCGAGGCCTCATACCCCAGACCGGAGGGAAGCGTGGGCTTATCGGCAGACTGGCCCCTGCGGAAGAGACACTCGGCACGATTGAGCCCGAGGGCTTTAACGCGCAGTCGAACCTCGCCGGGCCCCGGTTCCGGCAGCGGATGCTCTTCAAGCTGAAGGACCTCCGGTCCACCGAGCTGGTGGAAGCGAACGATCTTTGCGGTGACAGGCGCTGTGGTCTGGGACGCGGGCATGAGCGGAATCTCCTGCACAGTTGATTCCTGCTGCGCGGCAAGGTTGCGCAGAGGGCGATCTATTTCTCCTGATTCTCCTGACCTGTTTTCGCCTCCAGGCTGGGCTCGGAGGATTCGCCGATGACCACCTGGCCGTATTCAAGCAGGGTGACCATGCCGACGCCGCCGCAGATGTTGCCGGCCACGGCGGGAAAGAACCAGGCGGGGAAGCTGCGCCACGGAGCCTGATGGGAGAGGATGGCGGCGAAGACCTCACCCGAGCCGGCGATGCAGTGCGCGAAGTTGCCCAGGCCGACGACAAAGGTCAGCATCCAGATGATCATGACGGAGCCGGTGATGGAGTGCGAGCCGGAGACCAGCCACGCGGCTGTAGCGATGATCCAGCCGCCCATGACGCCCGACCAGAAGATAGCGGAAGGCTCGCGATGGATGGCATCTACCCCGAGCTGCGCGAGCGCCTCAATGATGCGCGGATTGATGGCGTTGGTCAGCGTGGCCAAAGCGGCGAAGGCAAACGCGCCGAGCACGTTCGCCGGAAGAACCGTGAACCAGAGACGCATGGTCGCCCAGAAGTGCTTTTTCTCGGTGAGCACAAGAGCGACGGGGTATAGGGTGTTCTCAGTAAAGAGCTGCGCGCGGCCGAGGATGACCACGATGAAGCCAAGCGGATAAAACATCTTTGAGACGAACTGGATCTTGGTCGATGTGCCCAGCATGGCGAGCGCGATGGCGTTGCCGAGCGCCGTCAGACCCATAAAGATGCCGCCGGCGAATCCGGAGAAGCCGAGCGAGACGCTGGATCGCTTGAGCTCCTGACGCGCGTTCTTCGCGACCTGGAAGAAGATCTCTTCCGCGCTGGGGCGCTCCAGATCTTTCTGTGCTACGGTTGCGGCCTCGTCGGTTTGTTTTTTGCGGCGAAGCCGGATGGGCATGCGGGATTCCTCTCGGGCGGGTGATGCAATGGTGACTGTGGTTGCGGCGCTTTCGATGAGATGCAGCAGACCAGAGAAGATCGCGGAGCTTGGTAGAATCAGCCCAGAATGCCAACCAGTATTGCGCTTTCGCCTGATGTTCTCGCCAAGTATCAGCCTGTGATCGGGCTGGAGGTCCATGTGCAGCTGCTGACGCAGACGAAGGCGTTCTGCGGCTGTCTGAATCGGTATGGCGGCGAGCCGAACACGCATGTGTGCCCGGTGTGTTTGGGGCTGCCGGGAGCGCTGCCGGTTCTGAATCGCAAGGCGGTTGAGTATGCCGTTCTGGCTGCGCGGGCGATCGGCTGCGAGATCCGCGAGACCAGCGTGTTTTCGCGCAAGAACTATTTCTATCCGGACTCGCCAAAGGGCTACCAGATCTCGCAGTTCGACAGGCCGATCGCGGAGCATGGCGCGATAGTAATCCCGGATGCAGGCGGCGAGGCCAAGCGCATCGGCGTCACGCGGCTGCATCTGGAGGAAGATGCCGGCAAGAGCGTGCACGACGGCTTCGCGGACTCGGCCAGCCGCACCTATATCGACCTCAATCGCTGCGGAACGCCGCTGGTCGAGATTGTGAGCGAGCCTGATCTGCGCACGCCGGACGAGGCGTTTGAGTACCTGACGCGGCTCAAGGAGATTCTGCTTTATACGGGTGTGAGCGACTGCAACATGGAGGAGGGTTCGCTGCGCTGCGACGCGAATGTGAGCGTGATGCTGAAGGGCGCGGCGCAGTTTGGGACCAAGGCCGAGGTCAAGAACGTTAACTCTTTCCGGTATATTCGCGCGGCGCTCGAGTACGAGATCGAGCGGCAGATCGGCGTACTTGAAGACGGCGGCCGCGTGGTGCAGGAGTCGCGCCTGTGGAACAACGCCGAGGGCCGCACCTTCAGCATGCGATCGAAGGAGGCCGCGCACGACTATCGCTACTTTCCGGAGCCGGATCTGCCGCCTCTGGTAGTGGGAGACGCGTGGCAGGCGAGTATTCTTGCAGCCATGCCGGAGCTGCCGGAGGCGCGGCGCGCCCGCATGGTGACGGAGTACGGCATCAGCGCGCAGGATGCGGCGACGCTGACGGCGGCGAGGACGTTTGCCGATCAGTTCGAGACGGCGGCGAAGATTGCGAAGTCCCCACGGCGCGTGGTGGCGCTGCTGACCAGCGAGCTGACACCGCGGCTGCGCGCGGCGGAGCTGGAGATGGAGGACTCGCCGGTGACGCTGGCCGGCGTAGTGATGGCGGCGGACCTGCTCGAGTCCGGCGAGCTCTCGTCGAAGCAGTTGAAGGGTCTGCTCGATAGCTGCTTCGCAACGCGTGAGGACTTTGCCGCTGTCTACGAGCGGGAGAAGCCGCAGCAGATCTCCGATACCGGCGCAATCGAAGCCATGATCGATGAGGTGATCGTTGCGAATGCCAGGCAGGCCGAACAGTACCGCGGCGGCAAGAAGACGGTCTCTGCGTTCTTCGTGGGCCAGGTGATGCGGCTTTCAAAGGGGCAGGCGAATCCGGGTGTTCTGAACGATCTGGTGACGAAGAAGCTGGACGCGCTCGGTCCTCTATAAACGGCTCCGCGACTCGAAGAAGACCCGCGAAAACAGTCATTGCTCCTGTGCATTCAGGTGGCAGCGCAGGCTTTGAGTGGCGTACTAATAGGAGCTATGTTTTCGCTCAGGTCAGGGGTGCGTTGTGGGGCGAGCCGGATGGCCTGGAGTCTGGTGATGATGTGCCTGATCGGCTGCCGGGGCACCCGGTCCTACACGCCGCCGACTGGGCCGATGCCGGCGAATGCAGTTCTACTCTCGCAGACGATGCGGCGGTTGAGCGCGCAGCCTGGCTTTACCGATGCGGTCATGGCTCAGCTCGATCGCGGCGGAAAGAATGGCGCCGCCCTGATGACGCCGGAGCTGCTGCACCGCATGCGCGAGCTGATCCTGGGTAAGCAGTGGGAGGGTCTCGATCGCTTTCCCGGTTGGACCATGGACGCCATCACGCCGACGGTGCATGTCGCGGGACGCCTCTTCGGGAAGAACGAGAAGAACGCGGATGCGGTGGCGAACGCAGATGCTGCGCCGAACCTCTCGCGGCTGCCCGCGGCCAGCGAG
>CAXTJC010000348.1:0-3975 GCA_964244225.1 uncultured Acidobacteriaceae bacterium | reverse complement strand
CTGAAGACCGACCACATCGATCTGTATCAGGTGAGCAAGGATCCAGCGGTGCCTATCGAAGATGCCGTCGGCGCGATCGGCGATCTGGTTCAACAAGGCTATGTGCGATATGTCGGCCTTACCAATGTCGACGCCGAAACCGTCCGTCGAGGTCACGCCGCTCATCCTCTCACCGCTCTACAACTTGAATATAGCCTGATGTCTCGCGACATCGAACATACCGTGCTTCCGCTGTGCCGAGAGCTTGGGATTGGGGTTACGGCCTATGGTGTGTTGAGCCGGGGACTCCTGACCGGCAGCAACGGGGAGGGCGATGGGGACGTTCGGCAAAAGTTCTACTCTCGTTTTCAGGGTGAAAACCTGGCCCACAATAGGCGTCTTGCGGAGGCGCTGGACAAAGTGGCGGCGGCGGCCGGCATCAGCACCGCGCAAGCTGCGATCGGATGGGTTGCAAGCCAGGGGCAGGACATCATTCCGCTGGTGGGGGCACGCACAGTCGAGCGCCTTGGTCAGGCCCTTCGTTCACCGCTACTACTGTCACCGGCGACGCTTGCCTCTATCCGCGATGCAATTCCAGAGAATGCCGTACGCGGCAAATGAACGCCCCGTCAGCGGAATTTCGATCGATACCGCCGACGCGCCTGTCAATTGCAAAGACGAGCAGGGACAGACTGCATTCCATTTGCGGCTCGCAGTCGGCGCGCTGACACGATGGCGCTACTCACCAAGTATGGTGCCGATAGAAGTATAAAGAACGTTTAAGGAAAGACCCGTCTGGAATGGCTCGCACGACCATCTTAATAACGAAGTGCAAACATCATTCATGACCACTCGTGCAGAGTTGAACACCAAGACCACTCGACTCGACAATCCTTATTGACTACCGCGAAACGCGGTTCTCGCAACTGATGACGCACGGGACTATGCACACTCGAGACCGCCCAATCACCAGACGCATTTCCTAACCTCTGTTAGGATCGCCTGTTCGACGCGATCAGCGGAGAAGCAGATCTCTACGAGATGGCAACCGAAGAGAGGTCGGGGCGCGGTGAGCGGTGGTGGTAGAAAAGCAGGATCCCTGGGATGACAACAAAGCAGAAGGAACGACCAAATAACTGTGTGTCGCTTCGCACTTCCCTTTAGCTCGCCGTTCCCATTTCGGCTGCGGCTTCCTGGATTGCGGTTTCGGGGACGCCATGCGCGCGGAGTCTTCGACTGAATTCTTCGACTGTGCTATTTCGGGCGCGTTCTGCTTCCCGCTGCGCTAGATGCTTACGAAGGCCATTCGAGATATAGGCGCGGATCAGGGCCTGGTAACCTCCGAATCCATATGCTGGTGCAATCTCCTTGAGATCCTCGATTACGACATCCGGCAGACGAAGGGAGATCAGAGTCATCGGCTTGTCACGCTGCATGTTGCGTTGGATACGTTCAGTCATTTTCATATCGTCTCCTTTCCGCAGGCTCCGCAAGACGTGCGGAGATGATGCGGAGAACATTGCCTTCTCGGACGAGATGTACAACAAACAAAACCGATAGTCAGTTATAAGACCAACACATGCCTGGCGAGCTTCATGGGCTGGACTCGCGTCTTCATAGAAGGCAAGAGGATCAAGGAACGCCTCCCGAGCCTGTTGATGCCATGGAGGCTGAAATTCCGTACGGCCTTCTCGCTGTCCCAAACGAAGTCTTGGCCGTCCAGCACCGAGAAGACGTCCATATATGGCCATTGTATATACAAGGCTGGATTGTGTGTCTTTGTTTAGTTACGCGGCAGGTTCGGCCTCGAAGTAGAGATACTTGCGCCAGGCTGCGTCGGCCGAGCCGATCATGCGCATAATGTGTCGCGACGTATGCAGGCTGAAGGGACGCGGCTCGCGCAGCAGCTTCATGTCATTGAGCTCGTGCAGCAGCTGGTTGCCTTTGCGGCGGTTGCACTCGTGGCAGCAGGCGACGAGGTTCTCCCAGGTGGAGAGGCCGCCGCGCGAGCGGGGCAGGACATGATCGAGCGTGAGCTCGCCGGCGGTCAGCACGATCTGGCAGTACTGGCACATGTTGCGGTCGCGCAGCAGGATGTTCTTGCGGGAGAGGGCGCGGGTCTGGTGCGGGATGCGGCGATACTCCAGCAGCCGGATGACGGAGGGCATGGCGATCTGAAGGGTCTGCGCGTGCAGGGTCGCGCCCTGCTCTTCTTCGGTGCGGGCGACACCTTTGAGCACCAGCACGAGCGCGCGGCGCGCGCCGCAGATGTTGATCGGCTCATAGCTTGCGTTCAGCACCAGCACGGGCGTCTGCATGGCGGGCTGGCGAAAGACGCCGGCGCGCACCTCCAGCTCCGTGACCACCGGCGCGCTGACGCCCTTGAGATGACCGGCATGCCTGCCGCCCGATGCTACCCTGCTGCCCGATCGTGCCTTGCGCATCTTTGCCGACTGCATCTGTTACGCCCTCCGGTGTGGTGCTGCTGCTGCGATCTGGTCGTTCGTGCGGTTGGCGCTGTGAGCGGACGGTGTCTCCCAGAGCGCGACTGTCTCTGTCTGCGCGCGGGAGAGCGTGGCCACGAAGACGCGTTCCGCACCGGCACGCGTCAGCACAGCGGCGCAGGCGCGCGCGGTGGCTCCTGTGGTGTAGATGTCGTCGATCAGCAGCACATCGCGGCCGGCAACCAGAGCGGGATCCGGCACGGTGAAGGCTCCACGCAGGTTGTCGCGACGCTGCCGCGGGTTGAGGCCGAACTGGCTCTCGGTCTGCTTCACGCGGGCGAGGAGGCCATGCGCGGCACGAAGACGAAGCTGGGGATGCGACCGGCGGAGGTTCTTAAGAGCAGAGGCGGCGAGCAGCTCGGCCTGGTTGAAGCCGCGTTCGCGGGCCTTGCCGCGGAAGAGCGGAACGGCGGCGACCAGGGTCTCGGCGGCCGCGTCCAGGCTGGGGACGAGCTCGGCGATCGAGCAGGCCAGCAGGCGGCCGAGCGGCTCGGCGGCCCGGCGCATGCCATTGAACTTGAAGAGGCCGATCAGCTCGCGGAGTTCACCCGCGTACACGCCATAGGCGACGGCGCGGGTAAAGGCCGGAGGAACGCGGCGGCACGGCGTGCAGATCTGCCCGGCGGCGCCGCGTCCGCTGAGGAAGCGCTCGCTCTCAAAGCCGAGCGCCTCGCCGCAGACGGTGCAGAACGATCCGGAATGGTTTTGGGGATGAGTTTCGGACTGGGGCCGCAGGGCGGAGAGGCAGGTCTCGCAGACAGGAAGCGCGGAGAGGCGCAGCAGCGGCGCCGTGCAGAGGCGACAGTCGCCGGGAAAGAAGGTAGTTACCAGGTCGTGAAAAGGATGGCCGGCCAGGCGGCGCGCGCCGTGGAGCAGCCCTGCTGAAACGGCCGGGCGCGGATCGTGACTCGTCATGCGCTCAAGAGCGCTCTGTGCCTCGGTTCCAGTCAGTCCGCCAGGCGAAGCCTCAGCGAACCTTCCGAGCGATTTGTGCTTCGAGCTTTCGCTGAAGACTCACCCCACTCGCATAACGCTCCAGGCCTATGGCCGCGCCATTAGCCGCAGTTTATGCGTAGACCGGCGTGAGCGCAAGTGCGGCCTCAGCGGAACTTTGAGCACGCGCTGGTACACTCGCCTGCAGCCGCGCGACCCCTGCCGCAAGAGCGAGTCGCCTCAGAAGCGCCCAGGAGCAACATCGATCATGGCAACCGCGCCCCGCATCACCACACCCAGCCGCAGCACCTTCAAGCCCTTCGTCGCCGCAACCGAGACGCGGCCCGAGATGTCTGTGCGCGCGCTGCTGCTGGGCGCGATCTTCGGCGTGCTGTTCGGTGCGGTGACGGTCTATGTGGGCCTGCGCGCCGGCCTTACCGTGGCGGCGTCGATCCCGATCTCGGTGCTGTCGATCTCGATCCTGCGCGCGTTCGGCAAGGCCTCGATCCTTGAGAACAACATCGTGCAGACGACCGGCAACGCCGGCCAGTCGATCGCT
>CAXTJC010000347.1:0-3977 GCA_964244225.1 uncultured Acidobacteriaceae bacterium | reverse complement strand
CGACCTGGTGGTCACGGTGGTCCGGGTCTGCTGGGTTCCGAGATCGGTCAGCGTGACCTTGGCGTTGGCGATGGAAGCGCCTGTGTTGTCGGTGACGGTTCCGGTGATGGAGGCGGTGGTACTTTGTGCCGCTGCGAAAGGCACCGGGAGCAGAAAGCTTCCGGTTACGACTACCGCGCGTGCGGCAAAGCGTGCGCGTCGTGCGGCTGCCTCAGAAAAGATTGCGATGCTGCTGTTTTTCATGTTCAAACGTTTGTCCTCAGTGCTGGTGTAGCTCGGGTTTAGAGATCACATAAAGCAATTTAGTATGTACTCGTTCTCGCGGTCATCTGGCAACCTCCCGTCGAGCAAAATGTAACCACGTTAGGTTACTTTTGGTCTAAGTGGCATAGAAAGAATGGGATAGCAGGTGGATTGAAATGATTCCTGAGCGTTGAGTGGTGGGTCTTGGGTGCGATTTCTTTTGGGAGAGACTGGCGTGTGGGTGCTGGGCCCGGGTAGCGCATTTGGCGAAATGCGTCATCGGCGGGGTTCGTGTCGCTTCGCTCCGTGGTTTAAGGCGAATGCGGGGATCCGTTCCCCTTCGGCAAGCTCAGGGTCAGGATGACAACAAAATGAAGATGGCCGAAATAAGGTGATTGAAAAATTTAATCGCGGAGCTGGGCCAGGAGGCGCTTCCAGTTTTTCTGGTTGCGGCGGTAGCTCTTTTTGAGGTCTTCGAGGATGCGTTCGAAGTCGGAGTGGCCGGAGAGGCGCTTCCAGAGGGGGTTGATGGTGAACCAGGGATAGTTTTCGTTGCCGAGATAGATGGCGCGGCGGAGCCAGTGGAGGGCTTCGGACTCGTCGCCTTCCGCGGCGAAGTAGGTGGCGAGGCGGTAGGCCATCTCGGCGTCGGCTTCGGCGGCGGCGAGGGTTTCGTCGACGATGAAGGTGGCGGCTTTCTCGCGCTCGCCGAGCTGGACGAAGCAGAGGGCGATGGTGGGAAAGACGATGCGGAGGCTCGAGTCGTCGCGGATGGCGGCTTCGAGGGTGTCGATGGCGAGCTCGAGCGAGCCGGTGCGCATCTGCTGGTAGCCGAGGGAGATGCGGAGGAGGGGGTGGCGGGGCTCAAGGGTGAGGCCTTTGGCGATCTCGTCGGCGGCGAGCTCCATTTGGTTCTGGTAGTGGTAGACGCGGGCGCGGTGGTTGTAGATGAGGGCGGCGTTGGATGGGTTGAGGCGGAGCGAGATGTTGAACTGGTCGAGGGCGTCCTCATACATGCCGTCCGTACGGAGGGTGGTGCCGGCGACGAGGTGGACGTTCCAGTCGTTGCCGGCGGTCTGGAGGAGGCCCTCGATGCCGTAGCGGGCGGACTCTTCCTCACCGCGGGAGAGAAGCATGTAGACGCGGTAGAGGTTGGCCTCGACGGAGTCGCGGTCGAGCTGGAGGGAGCGATCGAAGGCTCGGCGGGCTTCTAGGACGTGCATCTGGCCGCCGAGGCCGTTGAGCGCGTATTGAAGATGCGTGATGCCGAGGCCGGACCAGCCGGGGGCAAAGTCTTCGCGCTGGCTGACGACGGACTCAAAGAGGCGGCGGGCGCGGTCGAGCTCGTCGCGGCTGCCGGTGCGGGTCATGAAGGAGGAGAGGATGGCGCGAGCCTGGAGGTAGTCTTCGGAGGGTTCTTCGGCGAGGGAGCGCGGCGGCGGATTGGTGCGGCCGGTGCGCGTGGCGTCGCCGCTTGAGTGCAGGGTGCCGAAGCCCTGCAGGGTGCTGAAGACCTCGTTACAGATCTCGGTCTGGACGGCGACGAGATCGAAGGAGGCGACGTTGATGGAGCCGCCAGTGCGGACGCTCTGGCCTTCGACGTCGAGCAGCTGCCAGTTGAGGTCGAAGCCTTTGTCGGAGCGGACGAAGTTGCCGGCGAGGACGAACTGGACGAGGAGTTTGCGGCCGGTGGCGAGGGGGTCGAGCTGCTGGCTGGAGATGGCCATGAGCGAACTCGAGGGGCGGACGACGAGGGACGGCATGCGGGCGAGGCGGGCGCCGATGGCGTCGGCGAGGGCGTGGCCGTAGAGGGGCGAGGTGTTGGCCTGGCTGAAGTCAATAAAGGGCAGGACGACGAGGGTGGTCTGGCGATTGGTGGCGTTGGCGGCGGGCTCACGGAAGCGCTCGGCGAGCATGGAGAGGATGCCGGTGGAGCGCTTTTCTTCGGCGACGGTCTGCTCGCCATCGCGGCCGGTGGGCAGGATGGGGAAGGCGTCGAAGGGCATGAGGCCGGAGTCGAGCTGCATGGTGCGCATGATGGTGCGGAGGCTCTCGCGGATGTCGACGGCGGAGGTGAAGCGGGCGGAGGGCTGTTTTTCGAGGCAGCGGAGGATGACGCTTTCGAGCTCGATGGGGACGTTGGGGTTGATCTCGCGGAGGTGGGCGGGATCGGAGAACTGGATGCCGCGGATGGTCTGGAACTCGGGGGCTTCGGGGCGGTGAAAAGGGTGGCGGCCGGCGGCGAGCTCGTAGAGGATAAGGCCGAGGGCGAAGATGTCAGTCTGGACGGAGGAGCGACCAGTAACGAACTGCTCCGGGGCCATGTAGGCGATGGTGCCGCCGCGGGCGGTGTAGGTGCCTCCGCCGGAGGCTGTTTTGTTGCGGCCGACGCGGGTGTCGGGCTCGGCGTCGTCGGGGGTAAGGCGGCGGGCGAGGCCGAAGTCGAGGATTTTGATGAGGCCGCCGTCGGTGAGCATGACGTTGGCGGGTTTGAGGTCGCGATGGAAGATTCCGAGCGAGTGGGCGGCGGCTAGGCCGTCAGCAATCTGGATGCCGGCGGAGAGGATGAGCTGCAGGCTGGAGGGGCCTTCCTCGATGAGTTTGTCGAGGCTCTTGCCGGGGATGTACTGCATGACGATGTAGGCTTCGGCCTCGGCGCCGGAGTCGGCGGGGGTCTCGCCGACCTCGTAGATGGCGCAGACGTTGGGGTGATCGATAGCGGAGGCGAGGCGGGCCTCGCGAAGCTGGGTGGTGCGCATCTGCTCGGCGGTGAGGCTGCCGCGCTTGAGGAGCTTGATGACGACGGGCCGCTGCAGGAGGGTGTCGGTCGCGAGAAAGACGACGCCTGAGCCGCCGGCGCCGATCTTGCGGACGAACTCGTACTGCTCGATGGTGCGACGCTTCATGAGGTGATTATCGCTTGCGCGGGGGGGAGGAAGGACGGCGAGGAGGAGCGAGAGTCTCGAGGATGAACTCGCCATCCGGGAAGACCGCCCGCAGTTCGAGCTTGCCGCCGAGGGCTTCTACATAGCTGCGCATCGTGCTGAGCAGGAGATCTGTCCGGCGCTCCATGCGGGAGATGGCTGTTTGCGGGATGTCGAGCCGCTCCGCGAGAGCTACCTGCGTTTGCAGCCGGGCCTGCCGGAGCTTGCCGAAGCCGAGACGCTCGAGTTCAATGGCGGCTTCCTGTCTGATCTGCTGTCTCCGGTCATCAGAGAACTTGTGCTTCATCTCTTTCCAAGGTGTGGGCATGGCTTACTCCTTTGCTCGCTGCTGGCCGATATGGTCTTGTTCTTGAAGATGTTCGAGATGCTTCTCGTAGAGGGCATCAGCCTTTGGAATCATCCGGTCGTACCAGCGATCATCGCCGGTCTTATTGCCGCCTAAGAGGAGCAGGGCCATGCGACGGGGATCAAAGGCATAGAGGATGCGATATGGTCTGCCCTCATGCTGGATTCTGAGCTCGCGCATGTGAGAGAACCTTGAACCCACAATGCCGGAGGTCATCGGAAAGCGAAGAGATGGTCCTACGTCTTCCAGCATGCTGACAACACGGAAGACGCTTTCCTGCTCTGGGGCATCGAGTTCAACCTCATACCAGGTCCGGAACTCTTCGGTGACTTCGACCTGATAGGCCATAGAAGTACTATACATTTCAAGATATAGTTGTGTCTTCTTCTCTTGACTTCAGGTGATTCTTTAGTGGCGGGGGCGGGTGTCTTTTCGCTCCCAGG
>CAXTJC010000346.1:0-4074 GCA_964244225.1 uncultured Acidobacteriaceae bacterium | reverse complement strand
GGCCGCGCGAACGGTGGCGAGAAGAGTCTCGGTGCGGATTGGCCGCTCGAGCAGAATAGGCTCACCAAGGGCGCGGCGCTCCTCCTGAAAGCGGCGGCTGCGCAGACTCTCGCGGCCGCCGCCGGTGAGCAGAATGACGGGCAGGTCGGACCATGGATCCTGTGCCTGAAGAAACGCCGCGAGCTGCGCGATGCGCTGCAGTCCCAAAGCTTCTTCGGTCAGCAGAAGAGATCCCATGGAGTGGGAGTTTGCCTCAGCCATGCACACCGAGAGATTCATGCAAGGTTCCGCGTCCACGCCGTGCTGGCGGAGCGTGGAGACGATCAACTCGGCGTCGCGGCCGCTGGGGGCGACGACGTGGACGACGAGCTCGCCGCGGGCCGTGGACTGCTGTGCCGGCGGGCTACTCATGGTCTTTGGCAAGATCGGGAACGCCGGTCAGAACGCCGCGAAAGCTGCTCAGGGGATCGCTGATGCTGATGCCGTCAGCGGTGAAGCGGAGCTCGCGCAGGGCACGCTCATGATGGCCGGTGCGCTGCTTGAGCACGGAGATGACCTGGCGAAGCTCACCTTTCATCTCGAAATAACGCAGGAGCACAACGGTATCCGAAAGATAGCTGACGTCGAGGTCTGCGTGCATGGAGCCGACCAGCCCGTGCTGCGTGAGCACCAGAAGGGTGAGCACACCCTTCTGATTGAGATAAGCGATGAGTTCATGGAGATGCAGGATGAGGTCGCGTTCGCCGGGCATGGCGTTGAGAAAGCCGTTAAGCGAGTCGATGACGACAATGCGTGTGTCGCGGTCTTCGACGTCGCTGCGGATTTGCGCAATGAATTCGCCGGGTGAGAGCTCGGCCGGGTCGACCTGCTCGATCGAGAGGGTTCCGCGCTCCAGTTCGCGTTGGACGTTCATGCCGAGCGCTTCGGCGCGCTCGATGGAGGTGCGCCGAACTTCGTCGAAGGCGTAGACGATCGCGCGATCGTCGTGGCGCGCGGCGTTGACGGCGTACTGCAAGGCCAGTGTGGACTTGCCAACGCCGGTCGGACCGAGGATGAGGGTCGAGGAGCCCCGTCTGATGCCGCCGCCGAACATGGCGTCGAGCGAGGCGATGCCGCTCAGCACTGGCTGCTTGGGAAAGGGAGTATCGTGCTCGGCTGCGATCAGCCGGGGATAGATCCTCACGCCACCCTGCTTGATGGTGTAGTCGTGAAAGCCTTCACGATAGGCGGAGCCGCGCAGCTTGACGATCTCGATATGGCGGCGAGTGACGCCGTAGGAGCGCTGGATTTTTTCCAGACGGAGGACACCGTGGGCGATGCTTTGCAGCTGCAGATCGTTGCCGTCGGTGGTGCGGTCGTCAAGCAGGAGCACCGTCGTATCGCGGCCGACGAAGAACTGTTTGAGCGCCAGCAACTGCCGGCGGTAGCGCATGACGTTATCGGCCAGCAGGCGAAGCTCGGAGAGGGAGTCGATCACCAGCCGATCCGGCCGTTCGCGGTCAATGATGTCTGTCAACTTCTGGATGGTGCTGGCGAGTTCAACCTCGCTGGGATGAAAGACGGTGTACTGCTGATCGGGCGAGAGGGAGGCCTCTTCGGGGACGAACTCCGCGATGGGGATGCTGGCCGGATCCCAGCCGTGCGAGCGCGCGAAGCCTTCGAGCTCGGTCTTCGGCTCGGAGAGCGTGATGTAGAGCGCCTTTTCGCCGCGGGCGATGCCGGCCATGACGAACTGCATGGCGACGGTGGTCTTGCCTGTGCCTGGATCCCCCTCAAGGAGGTACATCTGGCCTGGCGGCAGACCGCCGTGAAGGATCTCATTGAGGCCCGAAATTCCTGTATCCAGCCGGGGAGATGTTGTTGCCAGCACAGAGCCGAACGCATTCACCATAGGAGGTAAGACTATCGAAAAGACGGCGTACGCGGGAGGGCTCAGCCTGTATTGCGCAAACCGGCCGCGATCCCGTTGATGGTAGCGGTAATGGCGCGGTCGAGGATAGCGTCTATGGGTGTCTCGGGGTTGAGGGCGCGCTTGCGCCGCAGCAGATCCACCTGCAGCAGGCTCATGGGGTCGACGTAGGGATTGCGCAGGCGGATGGACTGCAGCAGGACAGGGTTAGTCTCCAGCAGATCGGTCTGGCCGGTGACCTGAAGGATCATGGCGTGGGTAAGGAGGAACTCGCGCTCAAGGACGGAGAAGACGCGCTCGCGCAGGGCAGCATCCTCCACCAGAGCCGCATAGAGGCGGGCGATGCCGAAGTCGGCCTTGGCGAGGGCGAGCTCCACGTTGCGAACGATGTCGAGAAAGAGGGGGAAGTCGCGGGCCATGGTGCGCAGCAGATCGAGGTTGCTGGGGGACTCGCGGACGAAGGCGTCGATGGCGTGGCCGACACCGAACCAGGCCGGCACGAGATGGCGCGACTGCATCCAGCCAAAGACCCAGGGGATAGCGCGGAGATCGGCCATGGTGCGCTGGCGCGAGGCGCTGGCGTCCTTGCGCTTGGCGGGCCGCGAGCCGATGCGGGCGTGTTCAAGCTCGGCGACGGGTGTGGCCTGCTCGAAGTAGGTGAAGGTCTCCGGGTTGTTGACGATGTGCTGCTGGTAGAAGGCGAAGGAGGTGGCGGAGAGCTGGTCGAGGGCGGCCTCCCACGCGGGCAGGATCTCGCCGGTGAGATGGGGCGGGGCGTCTCCGTCTCGGAGCTTTACGTCGGGACGAGCGAGGGCGTCGAGCGAGGCGGCGATCATCAGCTCCAGGTTGCGCTCGGCCAGCACGACGTCGGAGTACTTCCAGCTCAGCACCTCACCTTGCTCGGTAAGGCGGAGCTCGCCGGTGAAGGAATCAACCGGTTGCGCGAAGAGGCTGCGGTGGGTAGGGCCGCCGCCGCGCCCAACCGTGCCGCCGCGGCCATGGAAGAGGCGGAGGTGAATGCCGCACTTGCGGGCGACCTGGTGCAGCGCGCGATGCGCCTTCCATATTTCCCAGGTACTGGCGATCATGCCGCCATCCTTATTGGAGTCGGAGTAGCCGAGCATGACCTCCTGGCGGCGGCCCCAGCTTTCGAGCAGCGGCTGGTAGCCGGGCGAGGTCCAGAGCTCACGGCAGATGGCCGGCGCGTTCTGCAGATCTTCTATGGATTCGAAGAGCGGAACGGGCTGCAGGCCGGGGTCGCCGGGGGTCTCGGTTGTGGGCTCGCTGGCCTCGACCTGCACGCCGCCGAGACGCGCGAGGCGGATGACGTTGCGGGCGTCTTCAGCCGTGGAGGCGCCGGAGATGACGTACTGGCGGATGGCCTCGGGAGGGAAGCGGCGCTTGAGATCGGCGATGGCGCGAAAGGTGGCGAGGACCTCGGCTGTCTGGGCGGTGAGCGGCTCCGGAAGCGCGTCCGAGCCCTGCTCGAAGCCGGCGAGCTCTTCGAGTGCGGCGGTGTGCACGCGGGCGTGCTGGCGGATGTCGAGAGTCTGCAGATGCAGGCCGTAGGTACGGACCTCGAGCAGGAGAGGGTCGACCAACAGCGCGGACAGCCGCTCGCCCTTGTTGGCCAGGAGCGAGTCGCGCAGAAGGGTGAGGTCGGCGAGGAGATCGGATGCGCGGGTGTAGTGCGGCAGGCGCGGGTTGGCAAAGGGCAGCGAGAGTGCGGTCGTGAAGCCGAGTCGCGCCATGATGCAGACGATGAGGAGGCGAAGGCGCTCGAACTGGAAGCGCTCGCTGAGGGTTGCGGCGAGGCTGCCGGCGCTGTCCGCGTCGCCTTCAAGCTGGAGCAGGTAGCGGTCGATGCGGGCCTCGACTTCGAGCGTGACGGGGATCTGCTGGGTGGAACTGCCGAGCTGGTCGAAGAGCACCTGCAGGCGCTCGCGATAATGGCGGAAGAGCAGATTGCGGGCGGTGGTGAGCGCATCGCAGGTGGTGTCCGCGTTGACGAACGGGTTGCCGTCGCGGTCGCCGCCGATCCAGGAGCCGAAGCTGATGAGCTGCGGCAGCGTGGCGAGCGAGGGGACGGCGTCCGGTGTGTTGATGGCGGGGTCAGCGGGGAACTGTTCGTTGAGCGCGAAGGCGACCTCGGTGTAGAGAACCGG
>CAXTJC010000345.1:0-4135 GCA_964244225.1 uncultured Acidobacteriaceae bacterium | reverse complement strand
CTGAAAAAGCAGCAGATCACCGGAGACGCTATCCTGCCGCTCTATGAAGCTCGGCTGCACCAGATCGAAGGCGTCATCGCCGAGCACAAGATCGTCACGCTACCGACCCGGCCGGCGATCATCCGCCTCGCAACCGCGGCCGAGACCGCGCAGGTGCCGGCGCCGCACATGCAGCCACCGCCGTTTCTGCACAACACGGGCCAGCGTGGGGTCTTCATTCTTCCGCTCAATCTGCCTGCGACCAGTGGCGCGAAAGCAAAGGTCTTCGACGACTTCACCTACGATGCCGTGGCTTGGACGCTGACCGCGCACGAAGCTCGTCCTGGCCATGAGCTGCAGTTCGACTCCATGGTGGAACAGGGTGTCTCGCTGGCGCGCGCGCTCTACGCCTTCAACTCCACGAATGCCGAGGGCTGGGGCCTTTACTCGGAGTACCTCATCAAGCCCTACATGCCTGCTGAAGGTCAACTGGCCTCGCTCGATCTGCGCCTGCTGCGCGCCGCGCGTGCCTTCCTCGATCCCGAGCTGCAGTCCGGCAAAGTCACACCGGAGCAAGCCAAGCAGATCCTGATGCACGACGTCGTGCTGTCTGACGCCTTCGCCAGCTCGGAGGTCGAGCGATACACGACTAAGTCTCCTGGACAGGCGAACAGCTACTTCTACGGCTACAACCGCCTGCTCGATCTCCGCAAAGAAGCCGAAGCCGCGCTTGGCCCGAAGTTTAGCGCTCTGCGCTTTCATGATTTCATCCTGGCGCAGGGTCTGCTCCCGCCCGACCTCATGCGAAGAGCTGTCCTCGAAGACTTCGTCCCGGGTAAGTAAATGGAAATCCTCTCCGCCGCAAAGGAAGTCTCCCCTGTGACCAACACTATGGCAGAGCGCAGCATAACAATCCTGCGCTTTGTCTTCTTCACCACATTGGCGATTGCTCTGCTGTTCTACATCCGCACCTCGCTCCGCTGGCCTCTGCTGGTGGACTCGCCCATCATGCACTACGTGAACTTCCTGACCGACCACGGACTCACGCCCTATCGCGACATCACGGACAACAACATGCCCGGCTCGTATCTCACCGAGCGCTGGGCCATGGATCTCTTCGGAGCCTCGGACCTTGGCTGGCGCGTCTACGACTTCTTTCTTCTGGCCGTCCTCACGTTCGCCGCTGTCGTTATCGCCAAGCCCTATGACCGACTCGCGGGCTTCTACGCCGGCGGCATGTTCGCCCTGCTGCATGCAAGCGAGGGCCCCAACTACGCCGTCGAGCGCGAACAGGTTATGACCATGCTGCTGGTCGTGGCGATCGCCTTTCTCTTTACCTCGCTGCGCCGAAGCATGCCGTGGCTCTGCCTCTTCTTTGGCCTCGCCGCAGGTTTGGCCTGCTCCATCAAACCGACGGTGCTTCTCTTTCCGGCACTCGTGCTGCCGATGACGGCTTTCTTTCTCCTGCGCCGGAGGACCTCGGCAGCTGCGACCCTGCTTTGGAGCTTCGCCGGTCTGCTGCTGGCCTTGCTTGCAGACGCGGCTTTCCTTGTTCGCCATCACGCCGTGAGTGCCTTCCTCTACGTCCTACTGAAGATCACGCCGGCCTACGTCGCGCTGCATCGTCCGGGTTTCCACGGCCTCATCTACATGCTGGTGCCGCGAAATCTGCTTCTGCTCATACCCTTCGCGCTTGCCATCGCTCTTCTACGCCGGCGAGGAAGCTGGGAGCATGCCGTCCTTCTCATCGGTGCTGCCGTCGGCGCGGTCTCCTTCTTTGTGCAGCAGAAAGGCTTCCTTCACCACCGCTATTTGTTTGTTACATTCCTTCTTTTACTGCTTGGCTTAGAGTTCTTTCCCGCGCTTCGTCAGCGAGGCTGGGTCCGGTCTCTCGGCGTCGTGGGTATTCTGCTCACGCTGGTCAGCAGCATCCCTCACTACGTTCAGACGCTGCGTCACATAGCCACGCGGAGCGAGCTCACCGAGGCTCTCGAGTCGGATCTTATGCACCTCGGCGTCGCAAACCTCCAGCACAACGTCATGTGCTTCGATCTCGTCTATGGCTGCCTGAACTCTCTCTACCATCTTCAAATAGTCGAGAACAATGGCTTTACCGGTGATCTCCTGCTCTTCTCGCCGACACAGGGTTTTGCGGTCGACTACTACAGGGAGAAATTCACGGTGTTGGAGACGCATCATCCCTCCGCGGTCTTCGTAGTAACCAACCAGTGGTTCGGCGATGAGAACACCTTTAGCAAGATGGACGCCTGGCCTGCCTTCCGCGCCGATCTCGACCGCAACTACACCCTTGCAGTCGCCCGGTCGTTCCCTCAGGAAGGTCTTCCAGCCGGCAGTTCTCCCGGCGATAAGGAACCGCCCGCCTACCGGATCTATCTCCGTAACGGAAGCGGTCTGCATCTTCCCTAAGTTCGCTCCAGCCTTCCTCGACCCAATCTCAGCTAGTCTGAGGAGATGCGTTCGCCAGTCATCGGGCTCGACTTCGGCACCACCAACAGCTCCATCGCGCTTGCCTCTGCTGAAGGCACCCAGCTGATTCAATTTGCCGGCAACAGCCTATCCTTCCGTTCTTTGCTCTACCTTGAACAGCACCAGACTGCCGGCCGCACCTCGATCGAAGCCTTCACCGGTCCGGCTGCTATCGATCGGTACCTTCATCGTCACGCCGCTGAGATCGAGCGTCCCGGCCGCCTCATCCAGTCACTCAAAAGTTATCTCGCCGTCCGTAACCTCAACGGCACTGAGGTCTTTGGCCGCCGCTACACGCTTGAGGATCTGATCAGCCGCATCCTGGCCGATCTCCGTGCCGCAGCCTCAGCAACACTCGGCGTTGACATCACCCATGCTGTCGTCGGCAGACCAGTGCACTTCGTCTCGTCCGAGGTAGACAGTGACGATGCGTTTGCTGTCGAACGGCTTTCAGGCGCTCTCCGCGCCGCCGGCTTTACCCGGATCGAGTTCCTCGCCGAGCCGGTCGCCGCCGCTTACACCTACGAGGCCACCCTCGATCATGATGAGCTTGTGCTCATCGGCGACTTTGGCGGCGGAACCTCCGACTTCAGCCTCATCCGCGTCGGCCCCGGTGCCCGCCAACTTCCTCCCGCCGAGCGCATCCTCGGCACTTCGGGCGTCGGTCTCGCCGGCGACGCGCTGGACGCCCGGCTCATCCGGCATCTCGTCGCCCCCGCACTCGGCTCTACCGCATCAGTCAAGTCTTTTGGAAAGCCGCTACCGGCCGTTCCGGCGTGGATCTACGCCAATCTCGAGCGCTGGCACTATCTTTCCTTTCTGCGTACGCGCAACGTCGAACAGATCCTCGCCACCGCCAGTCTCCGCGCCGCCGGCCAGCCCGCAACCGAGCGCCAGATAGATGCTCTCATCACTCTCGTCGATGAGGACCTTGGCTACGCTCTGCACCAGGCGGTTCAGCAGACCAAGGTGGCCCTCTCGTCCTCCACCAGCACCGAGTTCCGCTTTCGCGACTCCGGCCTGAACCTTCGGGCCACCGTTACCCGCTCCGACTTTGAGCAGTGGATCAGCCCCGAACTCGCCGCCATCCGCCATGCGATCAATACACTTCTTAAGGCGACGTCCACCGAGGCCTCTGCCGTCGATCGCATCTTCCTCACCGGCGGCACCAGCTTCGTTCCCGCAGTTCGCCGCATCTTTGACGAGCGCTTCCACCCCGATCGCGTCGTCATCGGCGAGGCGTTTACCTCGGTCGCACAGGGCCTAGCGCTCTACGCCCGCAATCAGGCCGGACCCTCTCAATGAGCGGTCACCGTCATTACCGTACGCTGCCGGGGATGTATTCTAAGCGGATGGGACTCCTTCGTCCGGGCCTCTGGCGCACCTGCCCTCCCATATCCGCCCGCGCAGCGAACATCGCCTGAATCGCTCGCCGGAAGCAATCGCGTTCTATTTACAGAGAGGATCTGATCCATGTCATCGCACCAGCTGTCTACCGCCGTTCTCGGTTTTCCGAGGATCGGCCGCCGCCGCGAACTAAAGGCTTCCCTTGAAGATCTATGGCGCGGTGAGGCCACCACAGAAAAGCTGGACCAGCTGCTCGCGACCGCAAAGCAGCTTCGAATGCGTCACTGGCAACAGCAGAAGGCTGCCGGCATCACCTCGATTC
>CAXTJC010000344.1:0-4141 GCA_964244225.1 uncultured Acidobacteriaceae bacterium | reverse complement strand
GGGCGCACGCGACCGGACACAGGCAACCATCTACGCGCTGCAACGCGGAATCGTGCACCTGGATCAGCGATAGTAGGCCAGCCGGAGCAGCGCGGTGGAGTCAGCTCCGCCGGAGAGCGCGACGGCGACACGGAGGCCGGGGGTGAAGGGCGCGCGGTCGAAGGCGAGCAGGGTCTCGGGCGGGGGAGGCACGAGCCTCATAGTAGCTGGTAGCGGCCAGCGCGGCGCGGCCAGCGCGGCGCGATAGTCTGGCGAGGTGAGCTGTCTCTCAGATTCTTGACATAAGTCTAATGGGAGCATTGTGACAACTCCAGCAAGCAGCAGGTCCTTCGCTACGCTCAGGATGACAAATTTATGCTGTGAACTCTTAGAGAGAGAAAATATTAGGTGAGCGAGATTCAAGTGAGGATGGCGACAGAGGCGGATGCGGCGTTGATTGCGCAGCAGCGCCGGGCGATGTTTACGGATTCTGTGACGCCGATGCCGACGACGCTGAGGGCGATGCAGGCGCGTTTTGAGCCGTGGGTGCGGGAGCGGCTGGCGAACGGGAGTTATCGTGGGTGGATTGCGGAGAGTAACGGGGTGCCAGTAGGGGGCGCGGGGCTTTGGGTGATGGAGTTTCCGCCGCATTTTCTGAATGTCGAGGCCGCGCGGGGGTATCTGCTGAACTTCTATGTCGCGCCGGAGTCTCGCGGGGCAGGGCTGGCGCGCAGGCTGCTGGCGCTGTGCGTCGAGGAGGGGCAACGGCTTGGTTTGCGGGTGCTTACGCTGCATGCGTCGAAGTTTGGGCGGCCGTTGTATGAGCAGTATGGCTTTCGCGGTAATAACGAGATGATCCTGCTGAGCGATGGATCGATGGAGGCGACGGTCTGAAAGAAGCGGCCGCGGCGGCGCTTCCACGGCAGCATCGCCTGCGCTTGGTATACTCCGGTCGATGCGAGTCTTTGTGATTGTTCCGGCGGCGGGGATCGGCACGCGCATGCTGGCGGCCGGCAGCGCTCTGCCGAAGCAGTTTCTTGAGATTGGCGGGGTGCCGATCCTGGTTCACTCGCTGCGCGCGTTTCTGGCGGTGCCGCGGGTCGATGCGGTTTGCATTGCCGTGCAGTCGACCGAGCGCGAGCGCATGCAGGCGCAGATCGCGGCGTTCAAGCTGGGGCCGCGGGTGCATCTGGTAGAGGGCGGCGATCATCGCCAGGAGTCGGTGCGGAATGCGCTTGAGGCGCTGGAGTGCGATGCGGATGACATCGTTCTGGTGCACGACGCGGTGCGGCCGCTGATCGACCCGGCGACGATCGAGCGGACGATCGATGCGATTGCGCGGCATGGCGCGGCGATTGTCGGTCTGCCGGCAATCGATACGATCAAGCAGGTGGAACGTACGTCGGACGGCGCGATCATTACGGCGACGATTCCGCGGGAGCGGATTGTGCAGGCGCAGACGCCACAGGGAGCGCGCGCCGGGCTGCTGCGGCAGGCCTTTGCTGAGGCCGAGGCGGACGAGTTTGCCGGGACCGATGAGGCGAGCCTGCTTGAACGCGCGGGCATTCAGGTGACGGTGGTGGCGGGCTCCTCGCGCAACCTGAAGATCACACAACCGAGCGATCTGGAGCTCGCCGAGTTCTATCTGCGGACGCCGGCCGCCATGGGGGCACGATGAGTCTGCGGATTGGGTATGGATTTGACTCGCACGCGTTTAAGGCTGGGGTTCCGCTGATGATCGGCGGGCTACATATCGAGCATGCGGAGGGGCTGTCTGGGCACTCGGACGGCGATGTGCTGCTGCATGCGTTGACGGATGCGCTGCTGGGCGCGGTTTCGGCGGGGGATATTGGTACGTTCTTTCCGCCGAGTGATCCGCGCTGGAAGGGCGCGGCGTCGACTTTGTTTCTGCGCACGGCGATGGAAGAGATTCACACGGCCGGCTACAAGGTGGTCAATGTGGACTCGGTGCTGATTCTGGCGCAGCCGAAGATTGTGCCAATTGCCAATGAGCTGCGCGAGAGTGTCGCCGAGCTACTGGGCGTGCCGCCGGGGGATGTTGGCATTAAGGCGAAGACGCCCGAGGGCCTGAACCTGGACGGCGTGGCTGTCGCGCATGTGACGGTGCTGCTTGAAAGTATTGAGCCGGTAGGCGGCAAGAAGGTGATGGCGGCGGAGGCGGACGAAGACGAGCTGAACGAGGTTGTGGAGAGTCTGGTAACTGGCGTTCGCGATACATCGGCGCTGGGGCGGAAGCGGCCGGTGTTCGATACGGACGATCTGACGTAGCTTGCGTGCGAGATGTGACTCTGCCGTTACACTCACAGAAACTGATTTCATTCTGTGAGGATGCTGGATGCGGAGCTGGCTTGGACGGAGTGTGGTTGCGGCGTGGAGTGTGTGCGGCGCGGCGGGGATGTGGGCGCAGGGGGCGACGCAGAGCAGTGCGACGGCGGACTTCATCCGCGAGCACTATGCGAAGTTCGAGTACAAGATTCCGATGCGCGATGGCGTGAAGCTCTTCGTGAGCGTGTACGAGCCGCGGCCAGGTGAGTTCAAGGACAAGGGGCCGTTTCCGTTTCTGATGACGCGAACGCCGTATAGCTGCGCACCGTATGGCGAGGATCAGTTGCCAACGTCGCGGCTGGGTGTGAGCACGGAGCTGCTTGAGAGTGGGTACAACTTTGTCTGTGCGGACGCACGCGGCCGGTCGGACAGCGAGGGTGTGTTCCAGGAGATGAGCCCGCACGTTTCAGACAAGGGCGCGGCGCCTGGGGAGCGAGCTTCGAACAAGGACGTGGATGAGTCCACCGACACGTATGACACGATCGAGTTCCTGCTGAAGCATGTGCCGAACAACAATGGCAATGTGGGGATTACGGGGATCAGCTATCCGGGGTTTTATACCTCGGCGAGCATTATCGACTCGCACCCGGCGATCAAGGCGGCTAGCCCGCAGGCTCCGATGACCGATCTGTTCTTCAATGACGACGGATATCACGGCGGCGCTTTTATGCTGGCGGCGAACTATGGGTTTTATGTCAGCTTCAAGCCCGAGAAGAACCCGCTGATTCCGAAGCGCGGGCCGGCGTATGAATTCCCGATCGTAGATAACTACGACTTTTATCTCAAGGCCGGGCCGACCGGGAATCTCGACACGGGGAAGGAGTATCTGAACGGGTCGAGCTTTCTCTTTCATGACCAGCTGGTGCATAACACCTATGACGACTACTGGCAGAAGCGCGACCTGAGCCGGCACATGCACGGGGTGAAGGCGGCGGTGATGGTGGTGGGCGGATGGTTCGATGCGGAGGATCTTTCAGGGCCGTTCAAGACGTTTCATGCGATCGACGCGCTTAGCCCGGGCGCAACCAACTCCATCGTTATCGGTCCGTGGACGCATGGCGGGTGGTCGATATGGGATGGCGACCATCTGGGGGACGCGATCTTCGGCGAGAAGACGGGTGTCTTCTTCCGCAAGGAGATTCAGTATCCGTTCTTTGAGAAGTATCTGAAGGGCAAGCAGGAGGAGGCGCTGCCCAAGGCGTATGTGTTTGAGACCGGCTCGAATGTCTGGAGGAAGTATCCGGCTTGGCCGCCCAAGAGCGCGGCGGCGAAGACGCTGTACTTTCGCGGGAACGGCGGCTTGAGCTTCGACGCACCGACGGAGAAGGCCGGCGTCGATTCCTATGTGAGTGATCCGGAGCATCCGGTGCCGTTTGTCAATTATGTAACCGATACGGTTCCACAACGCTACATGACCGACGATCAGCGCTTCGCGGCCAAGCGGCCGGATGTGCTGACGTATGAGACAGAACCGCTAACCGAGGACGTAACAATTGCCGGACCGGTAAAGCCGAAGCTGCGGATCAGCTCGACGGGAACGGATGCGGACTTTGTGGTGAAGCTGATCGATGTGTATCCGGAGGACTTTCCGGATCCGCCGTCGGACACAGTGGGCAAGCGGATCCTGGGCGCCGCGCCGATCCTGCTGGGCGGCTACCAACAGCTGGTGCGCGGGGAGCCGATGCGGGCCAAGTTCCGGGACAGTTGGGAGAAGCCGACGCCGCTGCCGGCCGGCAAGGTGGTCGAGGTGAACAGCGAAATGCCGGATGTGAACCATACCTTCCGCGCGGGCCACCGCATTATGGTGCAGTTGCAG
>CAXTJC010000343.1:0-4149 GCA_964244225.1 uncultured Acidobacteriaceae bacterium | reverse complement strand
CGGAGGTAGCCTTCAAAGCCCTGAACCGTATCGCGCAGCTTTGCGTCGATGGCATCGTCCGACAGCCGCAGTCCCTGCTTGCTGAAGTAGAACTTCGCCAGCTGACCCGGCCTCATGCCGCTTACACGCGCGAAATCACGGGCGATTTCGTCGAGCTTTGCCGGCCGATCTCCGGCTGTGAACGGCAGGGCATGCGCCGCAACTTCGTTGACCAGCATCAGGCCGACGCCCACCGTGACCTTGCCGACAGTATCCAGGTACATCCACGGAACCGAGCCCTCAAAGTCCCGGATGGTCGCAATTGCATGCTCGAGATATCCGGCCATATCCAAACCTAGCACGCCGGTGCCGGATGAAATCGGCTGTGTGCCCGTGAGTTTCGACATGCGGATCAGACGCAAAGCCGGTCGTCAATCCCCCAAAGCTCGCAGGGTTACTCCCTCCGGTGGCTACAGATCTGCTCTTGCGACCGCCGCGGCCGCCTGTAAGGATCGGGTCGATGCTGCAGATGCCGCCCATCTCCTTGTGCCCTTGCCCGTCCCGCCGCCGGTTCCACACTCGGGTTGCTTCTGCGATCGTGTGTGCTGCGGCTGTTCTGCTGCTGCTGACTCCTTTCCGTGCGGCGGCGCAGCGGCAGGCTATCGCCACTCGGGCGCAGTTCACCGTGCAACGCTTAGAGGCTGTCGATGCGGGGTCACTCCCGGACTCGCAACCGCTTACTCTCTCGCTTCGTCTCAAGCAGTCGCCGGCACAGACCGCGGCTCTCGATCAGCTGCTGGCCGGCCAGATCGACAGCGCCTCTCCGAGCTTTCATCACTGGCTCACGCCGGCTGAGTATGCCGACCGGTTCGGCGCGACGGAGCAGGATCTAGCGCAGCTTACCGGGTGGCTTGCCTCGCATGGGCTCCGCACTGGCTTAGTGTCAGCCTCGCACACACGGATCACGGTCTCGGGTTCCGCCGGGCAGGCCCAGAGAGCGTTCGCGGCTCCGCTGCGCCGCATGGCCGCCGCCGGCAGTCTCTACTTCGCGACTATCGTCCAACCTACTGTTCCGTTGGAGCTTACGGCTCTAGTCGAGAGCATCTCAGGCCTAGACGATCTCCCCTCAGCCGCAGACCGGATCACTCTCAGCACGGGAACAAATACCACTTCGGCAACTCTGACAACACATGCGCTCAGCCCCATAAGCACGCTGGCCCCAGAGCCGGTTCCGGGCTCCCCTTCATCTTCCGCGCCAGCCATCGATTCTCTCGCCGTGCTGGCCGAACTGGTAGACGCGAATACCAGCGCCGTCGTCACTCTCTCGTCATCCACGTGCCTGAGCGATCTCTCCGCTGCTGAGATCGTCGATTATCGCGCGCTGCTCCGCCAAGCCAACGCGCAGGGCATGACGATTGTATCGACCAGCGGCTGCTCGTTGAAGCCGGCAAGCGACTCGATTCCCAAGGCCGAGCTCCCGGGCTTTCCCGCTGCCCTGGGCGAGGTTACAGCGGTTACTCTTGCGCCCATTCCCGCCACAGTGGCCGCCTTCGCTGCGGCCGAGGCACGTCCCACATGGCAGGCGGCGCCCGGTCTGCCGGCCGACGCCCTGCGCCATGAACCCGACCTCACCACTGACTCGGCGGAGGCGCTCGCAACTACCTTCCGAACCCTTGTTCAGCAGACCGGGCAACGGCTCGGCAACGTGAATGCGACCCTATACGCGCTGGCCAAGACACCCGGCCTCTACACGCAGCCCGAGGCGTCGGGATCCGGCGCGACGACTAAATTGGAAGCTACAGCCAGCTTAGAAACGCCAGCCAGCTCCGGGACCGGAAGCTGGGAGCCCGCTTCTGGTCTGGGCAAGGTCAATCTTGCAACGTTGCTCAAGGTCTTCCCGCGCGCGACCGCCGCCATCGGCACCATCACGGGCGTGCAATCGTCGAGCTACGCCGTCGGCTATGGCGACAGCTTTACGCTCACCGCGAAGGTCATTCCGAATGCCTACGGCATGACGAATCCGACGGGAACCGTGGTGTTCACGGCTTCCTCGCAGGGAACCCTCGGCAGCGCCACGATCGACGGCAACGGTAACGCGACTCTTATCCCGGATGTGCTGCCCGCCGGCACGTACGCCATCTCCGCCGTCTACTCGGGCGACGGCAGCTACACCGGGTCGGCCAGCACCATCAAGGCGACCGTAACGATCAGCCCGGTCAATGCGAAGCTGACGGCATCGGTCGCTCCCGCAACCAATGTTCCCTACGGAGCCACGGCAACCGTCACGGCCACGGTCGCCCTTCCTGGTGCGAACGCCGCACCTATCGGGCCCGTAACCGCACAGATTGAGGGCATCACGGGAGCTTTCTATACCGCGACCCTCAGCCCCAACCCTGGCGGCAACACGGCGACGGCAAATATCGTCGTCTCCATCCCCTCCCCAGGACGATACGAGCTCGACGTCACCTGTCAGGGAACCACCAACTTCCAATGCCAGACACCGACACAGCTTTCGCTGAACACGGTCAAGGGATACACCAATACGACAGTCTCGGTGACCCCTGCCGCGCCGCAGGCCGGCCAGCCCATCACGCTGACGGCGGTCGTTGCCAATGCGGGTAACGGCACCGGCACCTACGTGTACAACGGCTCCGTCAGCTTTTACGATTCGGGCAAGCTGCTGGCCACCTCGCCTGTGGCTACGAATCAGGCGACCATCAGCCTGGCCCTCTCCGGCAACCGGACGCATACCATCACGGCGACGTATACCGGCGACTTCAACTGGAACACCAGCACCTCCGGCGCCGTCTCTGTCAGCCCGACGATCCTGCCCGACTCGCTCACCCTCGCCTCCACGGTCACGAGCTCCAACTCGCTTGCCGGCGTCAACATCATCTTCACCGCGACGACCACGACCACCATCACCTATGGCACCGGTCCGACCGGCACCATCACCTTCTTTGATACCTTCAACGGCTCCGTTGTGCAGCTCGGCAACCCCGCAACGCTTGTCGCGAACGGCCCCACCGCCTCGATCGGACTTTTCACCACAACCGGGCTGCTTCCCGGAACGCACCGCATCTACGCGCAATACAGCGGCGACGACAACTACGCCTCGGCCATCAGCGCCGTTCTCGTTCTCTCCCTTTCGGATTTCAATCTCACGATGACTCCGAACTCGCTCTCGCTCGCGCAGGGCAAGAGCCAGCAGGTCACGGTCTTCGTGGGAGAGAGCGGCGGCTTCGCCGGAACAGTGAGCCTTGGCTGCACGCCGCCCTCCTCAAGCTTGGCCACCTGCAACTTCGCTCCCGCCTCGGTTACGGGTGGCGGCTCAACGATCTTGACGATCACCACAACCGCGGCCAGCGCCGCAACAGCGCGCAACAGCCACGAGCGCGGAACGGGTCTCTGGACGGCGGGAACCGGCGCGTCTCTGGCCGCTCTTCTGCTGATCGTGCTTCCCGGCCGGCGGCGCATTCTCCCGAGTCTGCTGACAGTCCTCGTCGCTGCCGGTCTGGTCTCCGCCACCCTCGGCTGCGGCCTCGGTGTATCCAGCTCCGCCAACTCCGGTTCAGGGACGAGCAGCGGCTCGTCGGGTTCTACGGCCAACAACGGCACACCCCTCGGCACCCAAAACTTTGTGATCACCGCCGCCGGGACCGATGGCGCCAACACTATTCGTCACACGTACCAATATCAAGTCACCGTGCAATAGTCCCGTAGACACAGGGGATACGGAAAGCTTCGCGCGATGGCGCAACTTTTCCGAAACACCTGGTTTAACCACGCAGAGATTCTCCACCGGCTTTGCGTGATGGTAACTATGCAATGGACTTTAGCCTTCCGTCCGAGCGCGAGACCTGAGATTCTAGGATTGTCTATGCCGAGCCTCCCCTGCTGCCTTCGCCGCCCTCTCTCCGTCGCCGCTCTGCTTCTCTCACCCGCTTTGCTGCTGTTGCCTCAAGCTAGTCTCGCTCTCAGTCCGCAGAACCGCATAGCCACGGTAGATGGCGCGGCACGCGGAACCATCGCGCACAGCGTCGCCGGCCGAACCAAGGCAGCGACCGACCTTGGCCAGGCCCCATCCGATCGCCGGCTTGACGGTGTAACCCTCTTCTTCAGCCGCACCGCCGCACAGCAGGCTGCGCTCGATCAGTTGCTGGTCGCCCA
>CAXTJC010000342.1:0-4150 GCA_964244225.1 uncultured Acidobacteriaceae bacterium | reverse complement strand
CCTTTCTCTGGCTTGTCATTCTGGAGCGCAGCGAAGAATCCCCGTACTTCGCTCCAGGCTGCAATCCACCTTCGAGCAAACAGCCATAAAATAGCTAAGCCAATGTCCCCTCAAACCCAACTCATCCGCCCCGCCCACGGCCTCAGAGGCTCGCTCACCCTACCCGGCGATAAGTCCATCTCGCACCGATACGCCATGCTGGCCGGCCTGGCCGAGGGCACCTCGCACCTCGCCAACTTCTCCACTGGCGCAGACCCGCACTCTACCCTCGCCTGCATGGCCGCCCTCGGCGCTGAAGTCATCAAAAGCGACGACCGCACAATCACCATCACAGGTGTAGGCGGCAGCTTCCGCCAGCCCACCGCACCGCTCGACTGCGGCAACTCCGGCTCAACCATGCGCATGCTCTCCGGCCTCGTCGCCGCCCATCCCCACACCTTCACCCTCATCGGCGACGCCTCCCTGTCACAGCGGCCCATGGAACGCATCCGCCAGCCGCTTGAGCAGTTCTTCGCCGGCACTGAGGGCAGCATCCGCCTCACAGAAGGCCATGCCCCCATAGTCATTGACGGCGGTCCGCTCAGCGGCGCCAGCTTCGACTCGCTGATCCCCTCCGCCCAGGTCAAGACCGCCGTCCTCTTCGCTGGCCTGCAGGCCAACGGCGTCACCACGCTGACTGAATCCATCCGCACCCGCGACCACACCGAGCATGCCCTTCGCGCCTTTGGCGCAACCCTCACCCGCACCGGCGAGACCCTTAGCATCTCCGGCCCGCAAACCCTCCGCGCCATCGACGCCACCGTCCCCGGCGATCTCTCCTCCGCCGCCTTCTTCCTTTGCGCCGCCCTTCTCTTCCCCGACTCCCATCTCGTCCTCGACGCGCTCGGCATGAATCCCACCCGCGCCGCCCTGCTCGACGTTGTCACCGCGCTCGGCGCAAAGATGAAGGTGCTCAGCGTCGAAGAGCTGCACGGCGAGCTCATCGGCACCATCCAGGTCAACGCGGCTTCCGTGCCCCGCTCCCGCGCGCAGCAGCCGCTCGAGATCTCCGGCGCTCTCACCGCGCAGCTCATCGATGAGATTCCGATCCTCGCCGCAATCGCGCCTTACACCGCCTCAGGCATCCGCGTGCGCGACGCGAAAGAGCTTCGCGTCAAAGAGTCGGACCGCATCGATCTCATCGCCCGAAACCTTCGCGCCATGGGCGCCGAACTCACTGAGTTCGACGACGGCCTCGACATCCCCGGCAATCAGCTCCTGCGCGGCGCTGAGATTGACGCAGGCGGCGATCACCGTATCGCCATGGCCTTCGCCGTCGCCGCCCTTCGTGCGCAGGGAGACACCCTGATCGTCGGTGCGGAGCACGCGGCTGTCTCCTTCCCTGAATTTTTCACGCATCTTGATGCCCTAAGCCTGCGTTAGATTACTGTTGCAAAAGCTGCGTAACATTTCGGAGCAGACCGCGTTCTTTATCATCAGGATCTGCAATCGCGTAGCTTCGGGCGTTCATCTCGACCGTAGCGGACACCTCGACCGTCCACCAACATCCAGCCTGTGATCGGAGTGCCAGGAAACGGAATGCCGACCGCCTCACCCAACCTCCTCGCCGACCAGGCATCGCACGGTGTAGCGCCGGACTCCCGCGCCATCGTCCTCACGCAGGTCTCCGAGCTCGGAGGCGCCGAGCGCGCCTGCCTCGCGCTCTCCCGCTGGCTCTTCGAGCAGAACATCCCGAACCACTTCGTGACATACCTTGATACCGCCGGCCTGGCGCAGGCGGCTTCGCACCCGGTCACCGTCATCCAGCTGCGCCCGGCCATGCAGCCCATCCCGAAGGTCCTTGCCCTCCGCGCTTACTTCAGCCGGCAGGCCAACGCGCCCCCGCCTCTCATGTCCGGCTACCAGCCCGCGCTGCACGCCACCCTCGCCGGCCTCCGCGGCTTCCACTGCCTCATGCACGACACGCCAAGTCTCTTCTCCAGCAGTGACGAGACGCGATCCCTGCGCGGCCGGCTGCTTCGCTCCGTCTCCGATCACATCACCGCCTTCGGCCTTCGCTCCGGCGGTCGAACCATCGTGACCAGCGAGTATCTGCGCGAGGAGTGTCACCGCGTCTTCGGCGTCTCCGCCGCCATCGCCCGCATGGGCGGCCTCGGCTCCATCGAAAGCTTCCGCCTGCGTCCGCCCGGAACCGAGCTCCATCTCTTCAGCGTCTCTCGCGTCGAATCCAACAAGCGCATCGACTGGATGCTGCGCGCGCTCGCAACCCTGGAGCAGGCTCACGTCCAGCCCCACCTCCCACTCTCCGACAAAGCGAACTGGCGGCTCGACATCGCCGGCCGTGGCAGCCAGCTCGAAGCCATGCGCGCGCTCGCCGCGCAGCTTGGCCTCTCCGACCGGGTCCACTTCCACGGCTTCGTCACCGACGCGCAGCTCGAAGAGCTCTATGCCGGCGCGGATCTCTTCCTCATGCCCGCCGTTCAGGGCTACGGTATCCCCGCCATCGAGTCGCTGCAGCGCGGCATTCCCGTCCTGCTCCACCGCGACTCCGGCGTCTCAGACATCCTGCTCCACACCCCCTGGGCCACCGTCTTCGCCGGCGATGAGGACACCATGCTCCCCGCCCTCACCAGCGCGATCGACTCAGTGCTCGCAGGCCGCCATCTCCAGACCGCCCTCCCCCCCATCCCAAGCGAAGACGCCTGGGCCGAAGAGGTCGCCCGCCTCTGCCGCTGGATTCCATAGTCCATATCCCGCGATCCCCACCACTCGTTTGTCATTCTGACCCAGAGCGAAGTCGAAGGGAAAGGATCCTCGCACCTTGCTCCCGTCTGCACAAGCCTTGCCAGCAGCCACCTACATCTTGTACCGCCCCATATCGTCGTCATTCAATCCCTCCAGCCACTGCCGCATCTGCTCCGCCGTCCCGCTCTGCATCGCACCCGACGCCTGCTTCGACCGCTCCAGCACCTCGCGGCTCACATAGATCGGACAGTCCCAGCGCAGCGCCATCGCCAGCGCGTCCGACGGCCGGGCATCCACCGCCACCGCTTCGCCCGCCTGCTCCATCCAGATCACCGCATAGAAGGTGTCGTTGCGTAGCTCCGTCACCACTACCTTGTGCACCTCCGCCCCCAGACCTAGCGTCACATCTCGCAGCAGATCGTGCGTCATCGGCCGCGGCGTCGCCGTCTTCTCCAGCTCGAGCGCAATCGCGTTCGCCTCATACATCCCCACCCAGATCGGCAGCACCGCGTCACTCTCCACATCTTTCAGAAGAACGATCGGCATATTCGTCACCGGGTCCATCATCAGCCCGCGAATCTGCACCTCAACCTCGACCATTCCCTGCTGCCCGTCATCCTTCATCGGCACGCCTCTCCCACCAGGCTGTTCGGAAAGCTCTGCGTCACCCGCACCGTCACGTAGCTTCCCGTCGCCGGCAGAATCGCCTGCGCCGTCGTGAAGTTCACCGTCTTATTCTGCGTCGATCGCCCAATCACCTGCCCGCGCTGCCGGTTATAACCCTCCACCATCAGCTCCATCTCCTCGCCCACATGCCGCTCATAGTTCGCCCGCTGAATCTCCCGCTGGCGATCAAGCAGCACCTGCAGCCGTGCCGCCTTCACCTCATCCGAAAGCGAGTCCGCCATCCCGATCGCCGGCGTGTTCGGCCGCGGCGAGTACTTAAACGCAAAGATCGCGTCATACCCCACCTCTTCGAGCAGCGTCGCCGTATGCTCCAGGTCCGCCTCCGTCTCGCCCGGAAAGCCGACAATAATGTCCGACGTCAGGCTGATCTGTCGCCGCGCCGCCTTGATCCAGCTGATCCGCTCCAGGTACCACTCCCGCGTATACTCGCGATTCATCGCCTTCAGCACCGCGGTCGACCCGCTCTGCACCGGCAGATGCACATGATCGCACAGCGCCGGCACGGCATCGATCGCATCCACAATGTCCTTCGTAAAATCGCGCGGATGCGACGTCGTAAACCGTACCCGCCGAATCCCCGTCAGCTCTCCAACCGCGGCCAGCAACTCCGCAAAGCTCATCTGCCCGCTCGGGTCCTTGTACGAGTTCACATTCTGCCCCAGCAGCTGGATCTCCGTGAACCCCGCGTCCGCCATGCGCCGCGCCTCGTCGAGAACGC
>CAXTJC010000341.1:3930-4154 GCA_964244225.1 uncultured Acidobacteriaceae bacterium | reverse complement strand
GGCAGCCTCAATCCCTGGCCGCCGCCTTCTTCCGCCGCGCTCGCCGCTTCACCTCATCGTCACTGAACATCGTCCCCCGGCATTCGGCCGCCCCACAGTGGCAGACTCCCGGCTCATCATCCGAGTCATGCAGGTTGTACTCGTACGTCAGCTCCTCGCCAGCTTCGATATCCCGAATTGCCGTGATGAAGATGCGGCCGCCCTCCTCTTCCGTCTCGCAGTTC
>CAXTJC010000341.1:0-3920 GCA_964244225.1 uncultured Acidobacteriaceae bacterium | reverse complement strand
TTCTGGTGCAGCAGTTCAAGAAGTCGTTCGAACTCTCGCAGTTCGGAGCGCAGCAGTGGTTGAGAAACATCGCCGTCCCAAACCCGTCGATCACAGTGCCGTCTTTCCCGAAGCTGAACAGGTAGGTCAGCGAGCGCTCCGCGTACCGCTCATCCGCCACCTTCTTCGGGAATCGCGGTCCGTCATACTCGCATACCCGCGCGCCGCGCCGAATCCGCCGCATCGTGTAACATCCCGCGGCATGAATCGCCGACGATCGGATAATCAACCCTGATCCTGCCACCATCACCTCACCGGTCCCACTCGGCAACTGTAAACTAGCAATATGCCGTCGCGGGCGCCCATCCCGGTCCTTCTTGCAACCCTGCTCTCGACCAGTCTTCTTTCGGTGACCGCGCGGGCGCAGGCAAGTTCTCCTCCGCCTCCCTGCTCAGACGATCCCAAATCCGCTCATCCATGCCCGGCCGCACCGCCTGCCGCACCGCCCAGCACACAGGCTGCCCCCGCTCAGCAGTTTCCGTATCCAGGCGATCCTGTCCCAACTCCCGCAGCAGCACCGTCTACGCCCAGCTCCAGCCCAAACAAGCAGTTCCCCTATCCGGGAGACACGAAACCAGGAGAGACCAAAGCGGACGACAGCTCCAGCAGCTCGTCCAGCTCTTCATCAAGTAGCAGTGCGAGCGATCCTGACGACCCGCTCGATCCCACCGGCAGCACCCCGGCACCCTCATCCACCGGCAACACTGTCCGCCGTAAACTGCCGAAGCCCACCCATCTCCAGAGCGACGACGAGCGCGAAGCCGAGGACATCAAAGTTGCCAAGTTCTATGCCGACAGCGGCAACAATGTAGCCGCCTACAACAGGCTCAAAGACGCCGTCAAGCTCCTTCACGACGACCCTGATGCCTTCTACCTGCTCGGCACTGTCACCTCCCGGCTCGGCAAGCAGCCTGAATCCATCGACGCCTACAACAAATTTCTCGATCTCGAACCCGACACCCGCCGTGCCAAGGCCCTGCGCCACACGCTCTCCGATACACAAGCGAGGAAGTAGCCGAGAGTCACTGCTACCGCTCAGTCTTCCTCCGGCAGCAGATCCTCTTCATCCACAATCACAATCGACCGCTCGACCACCGGCTCCGGCGCCAACTCCTCCTGTACCCGCAGGAACCGGCGAATATACCGCAACGGCTCCTCCTGGACAGCCATCTCTTTCAGATGAAAGCGCCAGGCATCTTCCCGGACCATTCGCCGCAGATGGCTCTTTCTTTCTACGGTCCCAATCGTTCCATCCGCCATCCGACGCTGAAAGCTTTGCGTCGGCATCTGCAGCGTCATCGCGCTGCCCGCCTTCCAGAAGCTCTGCGCAAATTCATGCGAGAACAGCAGCGAGTAGTATCGGCGTTCCGTTCCCAGGGCGTCTACCGCGTCCTTGCCACCCACCCACTCGCGCCCTAGCCGCTCCACGTACCATCGCCTGAAGTTGAACCCCTGGCTGCGTGCCTGGGCTACCACCAGTTGCAGAAGCTCCGTTCGGGTCAAATGCTGCTCCCTGGCCACATACAGTTGTGCGCGGGGATAGTTTACGCTGTCGCTGGTGGGCTCGGCGGAACCTCCAGCCATCTCCGTACGTCCAACCGCAGAGGATGCATAGTATTCCGAATCCCGGCCCTTTCCTTCGTCTCTTTAGGCTTGCCGTCTTCCTTCTTGCCGGCGTCTTTTTTCCTCTTCGTCTGACCGCACAGTCCGGCGCTGCCCATACGAATCCCATCAATCTCCTGCCCGAGGTCCGCCAGGCGCACGAGAACTTCTACAACCTCGACTACGACGGCGCCCTCGCCCGCTTCGAAGCAATCGCCCAAGCCCACCCCGACGATCCCCTCGCCGCCGCGTACGTCCTCCAGGTCGTCGTCTTCCGTGAGCTCTACCACCAGGACCTCCTCGACACCACCTATTACGCGCACGACAGCTTTCTCTCCTCTAAACGCAATGTCGCTGTGCCCAATGACGTTCGCCAGCGGGTCGAGACCCTCACCGATCAGGTCGTTGCCCTCTGCGACAGACAGATCAAGGCAGACGGCCAGAACAAGAACGCCTTCTTCGCCCGTGGCTACGCCCGCGGTCTCCACGCATCGTTTATCACGCTGATAGACCACTCCTTCGTCTCCGCCGCCCATCAGGGTCTGCAGGCCCGCAACGACTCCGAAGAAACTCTCAAGATCGATCCCGACTATACCGACGCCAACATGGCCATCGGCATCCAGCAGTTTGCCGTCGCGAGCCTGCCCCGTGTCGTCCGCATGATGGTCGGCATCGCCGGTGTCGGCGGCAACAAGGAAAAGGGCCTTGATCTGCTCCGTGACGTCGCCGCTCACGGCTTCGTCAACCAGGTCGAGTCCCGCACCGTGCTCTCCCTCTTCCTCCGCCACGACGCCCGCTATGCCGAGGCCCTCACCGTTCAATCCACCCTGGCTCGCCAGTACTCGCGCGACTACCTCTTCCGCCTCGAAGAAGCCAATCTCAGCAAGGATAAGGGGGACGGCCCCGCCGCCATCGCCATCTACCGCCACGTCATCGACGACGCCCGCCGGCCCAACTATTTCGTTGATCCCCGCCTCCAGATGGCCTACTTCGGCCTCGCCGATACCGCTCGCGGGCAGAACGACTTCGCCACCGCCGCCGCCAACTATCTTGCCGCCGCCGACCAGCCCCACTGCAGTGACTGGCTACGCAAGCGCGCCCAGCTCAACGCCGGCAGGATGCTCGACGTGCTTCACCAGCGTGACCAGGCCATCGCGCAGTACCGGCTCGCTTCCGCTCCGGGCGGCGATCAATCCCAGGCCGACCAGGCCCGCAAGTACCTGAAGTCCCCCTACACCGGCCCCTAACCCATTCCTCCGGCGCATTCTCAACGCTTGTCATTCTGAGTGCAGCGAAGAACCCCTGTATTCGTTCCACTACAACCCGGGAACCCGTACCCCGCTCCTCACGTACTAAAGAAGCAGCACTTCGAGGCACACCATGCATTGCACCCACTGCGGCATCGAAATCCCCACTAACGCCCGTTTCTGTCCCTCGTGCGGCGCGCCCGTCGGCATCCCCAACATTCCACCGCCCCCCGCCGCGCGCCTTCGCCCGGAGCTCCTCCGCCCCCGCGCCGGCCGCATGGTCGCCGGCGTCTGCGCCGCGTTCGCCCGCACCTACGGCTGGAATCTACCCCTTATTCGCATCCTCCTCGTCGTCCTCACCCCATTCCACCTCGGCCTCGGCTTCATAGCCTACGTCGTCGCCTGGATCATCATCCCCGAAGAGCCCTATCTCCTCCCACCCATGAGACCCTGAGTCTGTGTCCAGCACGGAATCCACCCGCCCCTCCGCTCTCGTACCCACCCGCCCCTTCGCTTATGGCCAGGGAACCCTGACTATCGACGGTCTCGATCTGCCAACCCTCGCCGTACAGCACGGCACGCCGCTCTATCTCTACTCCGCAGCCAACATCCGCCACCGGCTCGGCCTCTTCGAGCAGGCCTTCGCGACCACACCGCACACCATCTGCTACGCCGTAAAGGCGAACAGTTCGCTCGCCATTCTCCAACTGCTCGGCCGACTCGGTGCGGGTTTTGACATCGTCTCCGGGGGCGAGCTCGAACGCATCCGCCGCGCCTACCCGACTGCTCTTCACCGTGTCGTCTTCTCCGGCGTGGGAAAGCAGTCCTGGGAGATCGACGCCGCCCTCCAAGCCGACATTCTTCTCTTCAACGTCGAGTCCGCCGAAGAACTCGACTTCCTCGCCGCCCGCGCCGCCGCACTTGGCAAACAGGCCCGCTTCGCCCTTCGCGTCAACCCCGACGTCTTCGCCGAGACCCATCCCTACATCTCCACCGGCCTCCGCGAACACAAGTTCGGCATCGACATCCGCC
>CAXTJC010000340.1:0-4156 GCA_964244225.1 uncultured Acidobacteriaceae bacterium | reverse complement strand
ATCTCGAGCACCGCCACATCGTGCTCCGGCTCGAGCTTCAGCAGCTGCAGCGGCATCCCAAAATGATTGTTGAGATTACCCTCACTCTTCAGCACCCTGAACTTCGCCGCAAGCACCGTCGCGACCATCTCCTTTGTGGTCGTCTTCCCCGCCGATCCCGTCACTCCAATCACGCGCCCGCCCCACTCCGCACGCACGCGTTTTGCCAAAGCCTGCAGCGCGCTCAGCACGCAGTCCTCACCCTCCGGCACACGCAACAACCGGCATGGCTCGAGCTCATCGGGCGCCAGCCAGTGTTGGCTAACCACAGCTCCTACGGCTCCGTTCGCCAGAGCCGCTTCGACATAGTTATGCCCATCCACCCGCTCTCCCGTCACGGCAAAGAACAGCTCGCCGGCACCAATCGTGCGCGAGTCGATCGAGTAGCCCACGGCCTCGAGCCGCGTCGTAAAGTCGCCCTCGGCATGAATCCAGTCCGCAATCTGCCCCAACGTCAACTTCATGAGTCACTCCTGATCGACCAGCGCTCTGCCACATGTCCTAACGTCAGCTTCATTCGGCCCCTATCTCTCGCAGCACATCGCGCGCAACCAGCACATCATCAAACGGCAAAGTGCCGTCCGCGAAGATCTGCACCCTCTCGTGTCCCTTGCCCGCGATCAGAACTACATCGCCCATCCGCGCCGCGCGGATCGCAATCGCAATCGCCCCCGCTCTGTCCTCTTCCACAATCACATCCGCCGCTGTCGCCCGCACGCCGACCATCACCTCTTCAATGATCGTCCGCGGATCTTCCGTCCGCGGATTATCACTCGTTACCACCACCAGATCGCTGCCCTCGCCCGCCGCTCGTCCCATCTTCGGCCGCTTCGTCTTGTCCCGATCGCCGCCGCACCCAAAGACCGTAATCACGCGGCCTCCGCGGGCCCGCACCAGATCCCTCGCCAGCGCAATCAGGTTTCGCAGCGCATCGTCCGTATGGGCGTAATCCACCACAACTGAGATGTCTGTAACCGTCGAAGTCACAATCTGAAATCGTCCTGGAACCTGCGACAGCCGCTCCGCCGAAGCCGCAATCTCCTCCAGCGGCACGCCGCGCGCCAGCGCAGCGCACATGGTCGCCAGGAGGTTGGACACGTTTACGACGCCCGTTAGCGGCGATCGTATCGGCACCGTCCCAAAGCTCGTCTTCAACTCGAACCTCGTCTCGCCCGCCGCAAGCTTTACCCGCTCCGCGCGAAACTCCGGTCCAAATCCGCCCTTGACACCCATGCCATATCGCCACACCTCACTGCCAGCCGCCCGCGCCATGTCCTCCACTCTCTCTCCAAATGCGTCGTCCGCGTTGACCACCACCACCCTTGGAGCCTGCGTTCCTACGCCCGTAAACAACTTCGCCTTCGCCGCGAAGTACGCCTCCATCGTCCCGTGATAGTCCAAGTGGTCCTGAGTCAGATTCGTCCATATCGCCACATCGACCGGCATCCCCCACACCCGCTCCTGTTCCAGTGCATGGCTGCTCGCCTCGATCACCGCCTCGGTACACCCCATCGCCACGCCATCCGCAAACGTCCGCAGCAGATCGCGCGACTCAGGCGTCGTATGCGGACTCGCCCTTACCTCGCCCGCCACATGCGTCTCGATCGTTCCCACCAGCACGCTGTTTCGCCCAACGCTCCGCAGCATCTGCTCCAGCAGCCACGCCGTCGTCGTCTTTCCATTCGTCCCCGTCACCGCGCTCAGCGTTAACGCGCGTTCCGGATGCCCGAACACCGCCGCGCTCACCTCGCTCAACCCACGCCGACCGATCGCCACCAAAGCCACCCCCAGACCGAAGCCACGCAGACTGTCGTACGTCGCACGCGAGTCCGTCACCACCGCTGTGGCCCCCTGCTCGCGCGCGCGGTCTACAAATTGATTTCCATCTGCGCTCTCGCCGCGCATCGCCACAAACACATCACCCGCACCCACACGGCGCGAATCGTACTGCACGCCCGAGACCTCCACCGCCAATCCGCTCACAGCCTCCAGCGTCCGCACATCCGCCAAAATATCCACCCATCGCATCCCGCCATTCTACGTCGCAACTCTTCATCGGCTCATGGGTTGTGATCCTCTGTGGATCAGACATTCCGAAAGGCCGTCACCATGAAGACCCTGCATCTCTCCCTGCTTCTAATCTTCCTGCTCACCACCGTCGCGCACTCGCAGACCTCGCAGCCGCCACTCTGCAAGGCCGATCAACTCCGCCTCATCACTGACGATGAGGACGGCAACTTCGATGGCATGTCGCACAGCGGCACTCTCGTCATCGTTCGCAATCTCAGCCCCGATGTCTGTAGCATCCAGCCCATCGCCCAGATCACCATGGTTGACGCCGCAGGCAAGGATCTCAATGCCCAAGGTCTTCTCCCCGGCGCTCGCTTCCTTCATCATGGCCCTGTCGTGATGCCGATCATCCTTCCCTCAGGCGCTGAAGCGACCGCTTCTCTCCGCTGGATCTCGAGCCCCGTCTTCGACAAGAACGTCTGCATCACACCAAAAACGCTGCGAGTTGCCTTAGGCTCTGCAATCCTCAATACAGTTCTTGGCAAAAATATCTGCGGCGACGCCGCCAAAGGCATCACCTTCGAACAGACACGCTTCGCTACAGATCCTGTGTATAGGTCTCCAGACATCCCGCCATCTGTAACAAAATAAGCTACGAATATAGGATCGTCTCTCTGTGCTGTTGTTTGACCCGGGTTCCACCATCAGGAGGAATACTTCATCGCAGAAAGCGCACAACCACCTCGGTCCCTGTCGGAACCATTGCTCCCGCCACCGGCACCTGCTCCCGCGCCAGACCGCTCCCGACCGGCCGTATCCGCAGCCCCGCTCCACCCGCACGCTCCACCGCCAGCCGCAGATCCACGCCCTCAAAGCTCGGTACAGAGATTTGCTTCGAGGCATCCACCACCACACCGCCACCCTTCATCTCGGGCTTAGAGATCGGCATCGGCGTGAGCCGCGCGCTCGCGCCCTCCGCCGCGTCCGGCATCGCACTGGTCGTTCCGCCATTCGCCCGAAACGCCGCGAGCGCCCGCTCCGGCAGCAGCTTCATCAAGCCGTCCATGTGCCGCGACGCAAGCGGCTGCACCGCCGGCCTCTCCTCCGCATCCGTCTTCGCCGTCAGTATCCCCGGAGACCGCAGTGGATCATCCGCCGGCAAGGTATTGATGCCGTCGAACATCGCCTGCAGGTCCGGTCCGGCCTCGGACGGCGCCTCCTCCGGCACATCCTTCCTGGCCTCCAGCATCTCCTTCGGCGACTTGAGTGGCTGATCGTGCGGCACGCCCAGATACTCGAGCACCTGCTGCGCCACCTGCGCGAACACCGGCGCACTGGCATATCCGCCATACCGCTGCACATCGCTGCCCTGCGGCGTATCCATCACCACCGCCACTGAGATCGCAGGATTGCTCACCGGGGCAAATCCCGCGAAACTCGCCACCAGCTTCGTGTGCGAGTACGTGTGCGTCGCCGGATCCACCTTCTGCGCCGTGCCCGTTTTGCCTCCGGAGCTGTAGCCGTTCAGCGCCGCGTTCTTACCTGTCCCCGTCACCACGATGCCCTGCATCATGCTGCGCATCTTCGCCGATGTCATCTCCGAAATCACGCGGTGTGCGCCGTCCGGCAGCGTCGTCGGCAGCTGGTTCACCGGCCGGAACGGCGTAGGCTTCAACCGGGGATCGCCCTTCATCGCGTCCGCGCTTTCGAGCAGCACGTGCGGCGGCATATAGACCCCGCCGTTGGCAATTGTGCTCACCATGGTTACAAGCTGCACCGGCGTCACGCCGACCTCCTGCCCGATCGCCATCGACAGAATGCTCGTCGCGCCCCATTTCTTCGGCGCCCGCAGCAGCCCTCGCGTCTCGCTTGGCAGCTCGATCCCCGACCGGTCGCCAAAGCCGAACCCGCGCATGTAGTCGTAGAACTTATTCGGCCCCAGCTTCAGCGCCATCTTCGCCGCGCCCACATCGCTGGAGTGCTCGAGCGCATACTGCACCGTCACCACGCCGAAGTGATCGCTCTTGTCGTCGTGCAGCGTGCGGCCGTACATCGTCATTGCGCCGTTCTGGCAGTCAACCATGTCTGTTGGCTGAACGCCGGCCCC
>CAXTJC010000339.1:0-4159 GCA_964244225.1 uncultured Acidobacteriaceae bacterium | reverse complement strand
TGAGCACGGGATCGCAAACGCACTAGCGGCGGGTTGGGCGCGGTTCGACCGCGGCAGAAGCGCCGTCGATGCCGTCGAGGCCGCCGTGGCAAGCATGGAAGACGACGATACCTTCGACGCCGGGCGGGGCTCGTTTCTCACGCGCGATGGCCGCGTCCAGCTTGATGCGCTGCTGATGAACGGCGCCAACCTGCGAACCGGCGGCGTTGCCTGCGTGGAGCGTCTGCGCAACCCCATTCATGCCGCGCGCCTCGTCCTCGATCACAGCCCGCATGTCTACTTTGTCGGCACCGGCGCGGAGCGCTTCGCGCGCCAGCACGGCATGGCGCTGATCGACAACACGGAGCTCATCGTGCCGCGGGAGCGGGAGCGACTCATGCGCTTCCAGCAGGCCGAGCTCGCCGGCGTGGCCGACACCACGTTCTCCGGCGCTGCCGACACTACGCTCTCCGGCGCGGCGGTCGCCGAAGCCGACATCGCGGCTGAAGCCGAGCGTGCTTTGCCTGACGCTCTCCAAATCGAGGACCCAACCCTCGACTCCCACGACACCGTAGGCGCTGTCGCCATCGATGCGCACGGCAATCTTGCCGCCGCCACATCCACTGGCGGCACTCTATCCAAGGCTCCCGGCCGCGTGGGCGACTCCTCACTCATCGGTTGCGGCTGCTATGCCGACAACCTCTCCGCCGCGGTCTCGCTCACCGGCTGGGGCGAGCCCATTATGAAGCTCGTTCTTGGCAAGTGGGCCGTCGATCGCGTCGCCGCCGGCTCCTCTCCGCAGCAGGCCGCGACCGCCGCCATCGACTATCTCTTTGAGCGGCTCAGCGGCCATGGCGGCATCATCCTGCTCGGGCCGGACGGCCGCTTCGGCATCGCACACAATACGCCGCGCATGGCCTGGGGGATGCAGGACAGCAACGGCACGAAGATCGGGATCGACATCCGCTAGGTGTCTCTGCTCCCTCGCGGGCGTTCCTGCATCTCAACGCAAAGAGCCGCCTGATTCGCCATCCTTCATCACCACTGGAGTTCTCCATGCGCAAAGCTTTCTTCTGGATCACGATCGCCTCCGGCGCCCTTGCCGCCTACCTCATGTACAAGCATGGCAAGAGCTTGGATGACATCGCCGGCACCGTTATCAAGGATCCGTTCGGCTCTCTTTACAATGAGGTTAAGCAAAGCTAAGCGCAGCCTCATAGCAAAACGTAACAACATTTGACACAAATGATCGATGTAGCAAATGACCGACAGCCTGTTTCCAGACGCGCACGTTCCTCCGCCCCCCACGCCGCCGACCGATCCTGATCGGCTGCCGCACATTCATCGTCTTCTGCTCGGCTACTATGGCGAGCCCGCGCCGCGCGAGCGTTGGGATCCGCTCACGCAGTTTATCTACTCCGTGCTGGCCGCGCGCACTCGCACGGAGACCACCTACGCCGCGCTCGCCCGGCTCCGCGATCGCTTTGTCAGCTGGGAGAATCTTCGCGAGGCGCCGGTTGATGCTATCCAGGAGACCATCGCGGACGTCACTTATCCCGAGCAGAAGGCACCCAACCTGAAGCTGGCCCTGCAGCAGATAACCGCCCGCACCGGGGAGCTCTCGCTGGACTTTCTTGCGAAGTACAGGACAGAAAAGATTCGCGCCTGGATCGAGCAGTTCCCGGGAGCCGGTCCCATGGTCTCGGCCGAGGTTGTCAACTTCTCCACTCTGCGCCGGCCCGCACTCGTCATGAACTCGCATCATCTGCGCGTCGCACACCGTCTCGGCCTTACGCCGCGCGGCGATGCTCAGCGTACTGAAGAGCTGCTGATGCGTTTAGTTCCCGAGACATGGACGCCCGAAGTCTTGCAGGAGGATCATGCGCTCTTCAAACTGCCTGGCCAGACCCACTGCACGTTCAACGTGCCGCGCTGCCCGAAGTGTCCGCTGCTGAAGCTTTGCCGCTTTGGCCAGCGGAACTTTGGCGATGAGGCCAAGGAGCATGCGTCCGACTCGTAGCACTCAGCGCATCAGAGCACTCTCCTCAAAGCGCTCCAGCAGCTCCGCGACATCCTTATAGACCTCGATGCATCCGGCCTCAAGCAGGTCCGATCGGCTCCATCCGCCGCTCTCCACGCCGATAGTTGAGATGCCGGCCTTGCCCGCGGCCTCCGCGTCATAGGGCGTATCGCCCAGCGCCAGCACCTTCTCGCAGGGCAGCTTCAGCTTCTTCAGCGTCGCCTGGAAGATGTCCGGATGCGGCTTCGCCCGATCGGTATCATCCGCGCTCGATTGCTCCTCGATCAACTGCTCCATCCCAACGATCTTTTTATAAGCTTCGAGGTCCTTTGCACTCGCCGAGGTCGCCAGCGTCGGGCGAATGCCCGCGACTTTCAACCGCTGCAGAAACTCCTTCGCTCGCGGCAGCGGTTTCACCCGAGCGAGATACTCGCTCTCTACCAGGAAGGTGCGATAAGCCTTCAACGGCGCACTTACGGCTTTCTGCCGCCACCACGAGACATAGGTCGAGATCACATCATCGCCGCCTTTGCCAATCTGCCGCCGTATCGCATCGAGTTCCACGTGAATTCCGATCTCGGCAAAGCTCCTCTGCCATGACTCGGCATGCAGCCAGTTGCTCTCTACTAAAGTCCCGTCTATATCGCATAGCAATGCTTCAATCATCGTTAGTAAACCTCAAGGACCCGATCTGGTTACAAATCCGTGAGAGCATGGCTGGCACCATGCCCTCACACTGTGTGGCGTGAACAGAAGTTAGAACTCCAGCTTCATCGATACCTGCCCCGTCCGGTTTCCACCGAAGTCCGACCCGCGTGCCTGCGTGATGGTTCCGAAGGAGGAGCTCGTCACATTCAGGCTTGGATCGGCCAGATTGGTGTGATTAAGGATGTTGGTAAAGGTGCCTTCGGCACGCAGACTTACACCCTCCGTCACGTGAAACGACTTGCTCGCCCCGGAGGAGAGTGTGACCGTACCGGGGCCGACCAGATCCCCGACGGACTCCGTGCCGAAGCGGCCGATCGGCGCCTGCACCTGGCCTGTCACTGAATCGGCAGTCGTGCTGCCGACGATGCAGTTGCCGCCCAGCAGGGACGCAAAGCCGGTGCTGCCGCCGGCGCCGACTCCGCCCGGGCAGGCGAAGGCTGCGCGGTTGAACCACTGGGTTCGCGAGCGTCGGCTGGTGTTGCCGTTGGCTATGCGGTCCGGGCGCTGCTGCCTGCCGAAGAGCGAGCCGGAGCCGGTGCCGGAGGGATCGGCGCCGCCTGACGGCAGGAACGCCGTGAGGAACGGTCCTGTCTGGAAGACGAAGATGTTTGAGACCTGCCATCCTCCCACGACCAGATCCGTGACGCGGTTGCTGTTGCCCAAGAAGTGCTTGCCGCGGCCGACGGGTAGCTCGAAGACGCCCGTCGTCAGCGAGCGATGACGACGCGTTCCGGTGACGTTGCCGTAGTCCAGGTGGCGATTCGCCGTGGATGTGGCGTAGTAGCCGCCCTGCTCATCAACGAAGCTCGCCTGGCCGTTCAGCGTCGCCGTTCCGGCGGTGCCTTGATTGTCTGAAAGATTCTTCGCGTAGGTGTAGGCCGTATTGAAGGAGAGCCCATGCGCGAAGCGATGCGAGAACTCCGCCTGGCCGGAGTGGTAGTCGGCCTGCGCCTCCGTGCTGCGCTGGGCAATGGAGTAGAAGTTGGGATAGTTGAACGCCGTGCGCGGCTGGCTCGCCGCAGCAGTCGTGGTTGAGAGCGGAAGCTGGTTCAGCTCCGGCTGCCAGACCAGGTGCCACGTATGCAGGCCCACGTAGGAGACGCGCAGACCGAAGCCGCGCCCGAAATCATGGTCGATTGAAAGATTCGTCTGGAGCGAGTACGGATCGTGCCAGTGAATATCGACGGCGGAGTTGAAGCCGACTGAGCCGTAGGATGGCGTGAAGTTGCCGCCGGCGAAGCTGTTGGTGCTCGCCGTTGAGATATTTGGAAAGACAAAAGCCGGCCCTGTTGGCTGGCCTGCCGCATTGGTGGTTGCCGTGTTGTTGAAGGTCTGGACGTTCGCCTGGAGCGTGCCGGTAAGCGCATAGAAGAGCGCGCCCGAGGTGGTGAGGTTGTAGTAGCCTGCGCCGCCGCGAATGGCCGTCCTGTCGTTATCGAAGGGCCGGAAGGC
>CAXTJC010000338.1:0-4171 GCA_964244225.1 uncultured Acidobacteriaceae bacterium | reverse complement strand
AAGAGGAAGATTCGCATCTCGGCGACTTCATCGAAGACCGCATGGCCGTCAGCCCGTCTGACGCCGTCATCTCGGTCAACCTGAAGGAGTACACCTCGCAGGTCCTGCGCACGCTGACTCCGCGCGAAGAGCGCGTCATCAAGATGCGCTTCGGCCTCGAAGACGGCTCCGAGCACACCCTCGAAGAGGTCGGCCAGTCCTTCCAGGTCACCCGCGAGCGCATTCGCCAGATCGAAGCCAAAGCCCTCCGCAAACTCCGTCACCCCAGCCGCAGCCGCAAGCTGAAGGCCTTCGTGGACGGCGTCAAGGATATCTAGCCTCGGCGCGTTTGTAGAGAAGAAGAGGCGTGCCTGCGGGTACGCCTCTTCTTATACCGAGGACGGAACAGTCCATCGGTCCTTCAATCTTAGGAATGGCCGTTCAAAGAACCGGAAGCTAAGCGTCGCGAGTACAAGCATCATCCCCAGCGCAATCAAGAACGAAAGCCCATGCCAGTGACCCGGCAGAATCCGGCGGGCGAGCCGATCGTACTCCAGGTGCAGAATGTCGTGAAACACATACGCTCCATAGCTGATGCGCCCAACCCATCGCAGGGGCCGCACGTGGAATGCGCGGTAAACAAGGCTTGCCGGCTGCAGCGATCCAAGAATCAACGCCGCGCCCAATAGATTGACCAGTGTGAACTGCCACGACAGCCACGGCAGGGGCAGCGGAAACAGCGGAGACAGGCCCGGCAGATGCAGGTTGACGCAGAGAACCAGATAGAGGATTGCCGCCGCGACGGCGGCATCACCCGCCCATCGCCCAGCCTGCAACAATGCCTGCCGCATCTCGCCCCGCAGCAGCAACGCCAGCAGAGCGCCCGGCAGCAGGGAGTCCACCTGAAACGGCAGGCTGCGCATCAGCAGTCCATGCTCGATGAGCGGTCGCGGCAGGCTGAGGTCCGCCCAGATACGCAGCACTGGCATCAAGACGCACGCCGCTCCGCAGATCCAGAGCAGCATGCGGCGCGAGACGCGGAAGGCAATCCAGGGCCAGATCAAATAAAACTGCTCCTCCAGGCACAGACTCCAAAGATGCCCGAGATATAGGGTGATACCAAAGCTGCCGTACAGCATTCCATCGCCTGTGAGTTGCCACTCAGTCTGCGGCAGATGCTGCGGCAGGTAAAAGATGTAGTTCCCCAGGTTGTCACCCACAGCAGCCAACCGGAGTTCCATTGCCAGTGCAGCAAAGGAGTCAGCAGAAAGAGTAAGAGAAAGAGACCGTAATACAGCGGGAAAATACGCAACGTCCGGCGGACGTAAAAGTTCCGCATGCGATGCGTCTGCTCTCGGGTGTCCCACAGGATACCGGTAATCAGAAACCCGAAAGAACGAAGAAGAGACTTACGCCGAGACCGAGGATCGGAATCCCGCCGTAATGTGCCAGAAGCACCATCGCAAGAGCAACGGCACGGAATCCATCAAGAGCCGGATAGTACGTGGCGTTTGCCGTATGGAGCGGTCTCGGACGCCTGTCTTGTTCCTGCTCAGCCCCACTCGCCCGCATCGCCTGATCTTACAGTGCCCTTCTGCGAAACGAGGTCACTCGAGGAGGAAGTCTTATTGCATGAAGCGCAGCTTCCAGTCCGGGGTACTCACCGCCAGCTCACCACCACTGCCGCTTTTTCCTGCACGAAGCTGATCGCAGCCATCTTGCCCTGCATCTCCAAACGCACCGGCTTGCCGTCCACCGTCGCGCTCAGGACCTTGCCGAAACGCCATTGCACCGTCACACGTGCTGGCAGCATCGCACCCTTCTCTGTAGGCGCGCCGATAGTCAGCGTGCCGCCCTCCCGCTTCAACTCTCGCCCTTCAAAGTCCCGCATAGTCTCACTACCGCCCGCCGTTGCACTCACCATCTCATACACGCGCCGATCATCCAGTGTCTTGAGCGGGCTGTTGCCGCTCTCACTCGCCGGCACCAGCGTCATTACGTCCTCCGGAATCTTCGGAATCACCGCGCCTGCGCGCGCAAAGACCGGAATCGTCTCCGCCGGCGCATCCACCACCAGTGTGCGTTCGCCGGTAGTTGCCGCGCCCGTCCAGAGATCGATCCAGTCACCCTTCGGCAGATAGACCACGCGCCGCGTATTCGCGTCTGTCACCGGCGCCACCAGCAGCTCCGGCCCGAAGAGATACTCGTCCTTCGCCGTGCGCGCCGCCGCATCATTCTGGTAGAGCAGCGGCAGCGCCCGCAGGATCGGCATCCCTGTCGCCGCCGCCTCCTCGGCCGCCGCATAGCGATACGGAAATAGGCTCATGTGCAGCACCGCATATCGCCGGTAGAGATCGAGCAGCTTCGTTCCCGAGCCGCCGCCCGCCACATGCGCATCCCAATCCCATGGCTGCAGATTCGTCTGCGACAGAATCTCCATCACCGGTGAGAACGCCGCAAACTCCAGCCACCGCGCCAGCACCAGACCATCCGGCGCGCCGGCAGATTTTGTGTAGCCGCCCAGGTCCGCGGTCCACAGCGGCAGACCGCTCATCCCGGCGTTCAGCCCGGCCGTCACCACCGTCGGCAGCCCATTCTCCGGGCTGAAGCTTGAAACGTTATCGCCGCCCCACAGCATGCCCAGCCCATTCGCGCCCTGCGTCACACTCCGCGTGAACAGCACGCCATTACCCTTCCTATCCTTCTGCACCAGCTCTTCCACCGCATTGTTATAGAGCACCCCATACCGGTTCCGCATCAGCTCGCGCGGCGTGCTGTCGGCGAATCGCACATCGCCCTGGAAGCTGCCTTCGCCATCATCATCCTTGAAGCCATCCGCGCCCGCTGCAATCGCCTGCCGCAGCTGATCCTGCCACCACAGCTTCGCGCCCGGGTTGGTAAAGTCGATCAGTGAGCCCTCGCCCTTCCACCACTGGCCCACCCACGGCGCGCCATCCGGCCGCTTCACGAAGTATCCGTGGCTCGCGGCCTCATCGTAGTTCGGCGAGTGCGCCGCGATCTTTCCCGCCATGCCCTCTTCGCCCGGTGTCGAGGAGTTTGAATCAATCCAGGGCGTATGCCACAGCACCAATTTGTAACCACTCTCGTGCAGATGCTTCACCATGGCCGCCGGATCGCTGAACTGCTGCGTGTTCCACTTGTAACTGTTGTAGGCCGTGGCCCAGGGCGAGTCGATCAGGATCACGCTCGCCGGCAGCCCCAGCTCTCGCGTCCGGTCCACATCCTGCCGCACGTCCGCCTCGCTGCGATGAAAGTCCCGCCCCATCCACGGCGCAAATGCCCAGTACGGCGGCACGATGGCGCGCTGCGTCAGCTTCGTGAACGCCTCCAGGACCTTCGGGAACTCGGGCTGCGTAAACACCACCACCCGAAACCGCTCGGTCGGCACCGCAATGTTGATGTCGTTCAGCCGCGTCGTGTTGAAGTCGAAGCTCGCCTCGGCCGTCGTATCCACCCACAGCCCATAGCCGCTGGTGCTCATGAAGAACGGCATCGGCTTATAGCTGGAGGTTCCCTTCGCGCCGCCGTTATCCTGCGACGCATTCCGCACCACCGTATGCGCATGGTTCAGTGTGTCGAAGTGCTCGCCCAACCCATAGATATCCGCATGATCCGCAACTGAAAACTCCCAGTCACCCAACGAGTACGCCAGACTCGTGATCTCGATCACACCCGGCGCCAGTTGCTTCAAGTGCAGCTTGTTCGTCAGCACAGGATCGCCGTTGAAGGTGAAGCCATGCAGTACCAGATCGCGTGGCGGAGCCGACTTACCACCAGACATCGGCATCAATCGAACCGCAATCGACTCGGCATCGCGCCGCGTCACGCCGTCAACCGGAGCCTCAGCACGCTGCTGGCTGGGAGCCAGACCAGGTGCCGCCGAGGGTTGCTGCGCGAAACCGATCGGCGTACCGGCAACAAGCAGCCAGGCGGCAGCTGCAATCGAAAGCATTCGAACCGCGATACTGCATCTTTTCAATCCCTTGCTCCCAGAAACAGAATTGGCCCGCAGCAAACAAGGCTGCAGGCCAATTCTATCCAGAGCAAGTCCTCCGAGATCTAGTGGCGGTCTCCATCGTGATCGTGATCGTGGTCATGATCGTGATCCCGGTCGCCACCCGCTAGACGCTGGACTCCCACATCGTATCCGCGGCGAACGCCCCCGCGGTAG
>CAXTJC010000337.1:0-4174 GCA_964244225.1 uncultured Acidobacteriaceae bacterium | reverse complement strand
GGGAGTTTTCTGAGAGTGGCGTGCCGGAGCTGCGGGCCACGATGGATCTGGAGCACTCGTTCGGCCCGGCCTACGCGCGCGGCGAGCAGGTGCGGGGGCAGCGGGCATGGGCTGTCGTTGGCGTGGGAGCGGCGGAGTCGCCGGCGATGGTCGACGGGCTGCTGACGATCGGCATACTGTGGCTGGCGCACTGCCGGGAGCGCTCGGGCGGGAGACGGGTGGTTGAGGGCTTGCGGCTGATCGTTCCCGCGGGCGCGGCGGCGACGACGCTCGCGCGGATGGCGTGGCTGGATTCGCGCATTGCTAAGTATGCGCTCTACGAACTGGACGAAGCGGCGGAGACGCTGGTGGAGATGGATGCGCGCGATCGCGGCAATCTTCGAACGCGCTTGCTGCGGGCACCGGATGAGGCGGCCGCGTCGCTTCCGCAGGGCCGTTTTGACGAGGCGATTCCGCGTGTGCTGGCGCTGCTTCCAGACCAGCCGCAGCGGCGCGGGGAGACGGCCTTCGCGGCGCGGACAGAGGAGCGTCTGCTGCCCGCGGCCGATGACGGCTTTGAGATGCGGCTGCGCTCGAGCGCGGAGCTGGCCTTCCTGCGGCACGGTCTGGAGTTCGCCCGCATCCGCACGGGGTACCAGGGGCAGAGCTTCAACCGGGCGCTGGAGGTAACGATCGGTTCAGGGCCGCAGGAGACGGTGCTCACGCAGGAAAACACAGGGGCCATGCGCGCGATGGTGCACGAGCTCTTCCTGCGCCGATCTGTAACCGTGGAGGTTCGCGGCTCGACGTCGCACGAGCTGCAGGAGGCACGCGATCCGCTTTTTCGCATGCAGCCGGAGCGCTGGCTGGAAAGCCTGCTGCGGGCCGACATCACGGCACTTGATTCGCAGCTTGAGCCCGCGCCGGTCTACGTGCAGGTGCCGGCGATCGCGGGTGCGACCGACCGGGGGATGCTCGATCTGCTGGCCGTGACGACGGAGCATCGCCTGGCGGTGATCGAGGTTAAGGCCGACGAGGATCTGCACTTCGCCATGCAGGGGCTGGACTACTGGATTCGCGTGCGCGCGCATCATCTGGCGCATGTGGACCCGGCGACCGGGCTTGGCGATCTGCAGCAGCACGGCTATTTCCCGAAGACGCGCCTGCTGGCGGAGCCGCCGGTGCTCTATCTGGTGGCGCCGGCGCTGCGCATTCATCCGGCGACGGAGACGGTGCTTCGCCACCTGGATGCGCGTGTGCGCTGGAGGCTTGTAGCGCTCGACGAACGCTGGCGAACACGGATCCGGCCGGTGTGGCGGAAGCGGAGTGCGTTGGTGTGAGCGGCCTGCGCCAATCAAACGCGGTTGCGCAATTCCTTTGCGGCAGGGTTGTGCGGAGGAGAGGCGTCTGCTTCACTTGAGGAGATGAGTGTGCTCCCGCGGTTGCGTCGCAATTTGATTTCATAGCCTCGGAGAGAAGACCAGCCGCTGCACGATGATCGATCTCTCTCATACCAGCCGCCGCATCTTTCTTCGACGGGCCGCGGCGCTTGCGGCGTGGCAGGCGGCTCCGTGGCCGAGCCTGCAGGCAGTGATAAAGGATGAGTTTAGTTCGGGCCAGAGGACCGTGCGGCTGCTGACTGCGGGTCAGGCCGCCCGCAGCCAGCGCTATGCGCCTGAGGGCGACGGCTTTGCGATTCGCAGTGGAAGTGAGTTCTTCAATCGTCCGCTGTACGGCGCGAGCGGCGCTGCTGTGGATGGCTTCCGCGTCGATGCCGGCGATCTGCCGGAGTTTTCGCTCTTCCTGCCCGGACATGGCGGGAATCTCAGGATAGGGGTTCGGCGGGGAGAGACCGCGAAGTGGTGCTTCGAGCTGGAGGAGGTGCGGGCGCGCTACCGGTCCGGCCGGATGGAGTACGCGATGCGCGATGCGGGGCTGCTCGACCGCGGGGCTTTGCTGCTGGAGGTGCAGACTGGTGTGGCCGGGCTGCAGGCGATGGTGCGCGGGCAGGATCTGCCGAGGGAGGTCGCGCTGGTGTGGGCCTTTGGCGGCGCGAGCGGGAAGCGCGGGCGGTGCAATGGTGATCTTGGCTGCGAAGACGTGTCTGTAAGCAGGTTCTTTCAGCTCGATTTAGCGGAATGTAACGATCAGCGTTACACACTGAGTGATGTGGACGCGACGCTTGAAAGCCGGGCTGGGCGGCTGCGCCTGCGAGCTCCGGAGGGGGCAAGCTTGCATCTGGCTTCGGCCGGAATGTGGAACAAAGGCTGGTTGGCACTGACGGAGGCGGCGAAGGACGAAGCGCAGCCGGTGCTGGTGGGGTCGGTTGCGCTGACGGCTGAACGCGAGGCGTATCTCGCTGTTGACGTAATGGGGCAGACGAACGAGGATGCCACCGCGACGCCCATGACGGCGAAGGACTTTGCCGCGCGCCGGCTTGAGCTTGAGTCGATCTCGACTCGTGTGCGCGTGCAGACGCCCGATCCATACCTCGCTCCGGCGCTGAGCGCGATGCTAGTGGCGACGGAGGCGCTGTGGAACTCCGCGCTCGAGGAGATGATGGCGGGCGGCGTGGCCGAGCGCATTGTGAGCCCGGGATGGCGCGGCCCTTGTGCGCTCGATGCGCTGGGACAGCATGAGCGCATGCGGCTGCATCTGCGTTCGTGGCTGCGGCGGCAGAACCAGGACGCTCTGCCGCCGGGGCTGAACGGCGATGAGGAGATGCGCGCGCCGGCGGACGCGGGCAGCTCGCTGATGCGGAAGGAGAGTCTGCTGCACACGAACGGCGATCTTTCCACGAGCCACCAGGATAAGAACCTGGCCTTCTTTGACGCGCTGGTGCGGCACCTGCGATGGACCGGCGATGCGGCGTTTGCGCGGGAGATATGGCCGGCGCTACTGCGGCATATGGACTGGGAGTACCGGCTGTTTCGCCGCGTGTTTCCCAACCCCGACCGCGATGCGCCGCGAGAGCTTGGGAGCCTGCCGCTCTACGAGAGCTATGCGTGCGTTCCCGCGAGCGAGAACCTGCAGTACAACGGGGGCGGTGTGGCGCATGCGACGGCCTATAACTATTTTCTGAACCGGGCGACGGCCTCCATCGCGCGACTGCTAAACGAGGATCCTGTGCCGTTTGACGAGGAGGCGGCTTTGATCCAGGAGGCGACGCGACGCCTGCTGTGGATGCCGGCGCAGGGCGCGTTTGCCGAGGCGAAGGACAGCGCCTATCCGCAGACGGTTTTCAGCAATCCGGCGCTATGGACGGTCTCGCGGCTACTCGACTCCGAGCTGCCGACGCCGCGGGAGGCATGGCAGATGTGTGCGGAGCGGCTCGCGGCGATGCGCCCCATACCGATTGCGGGCAAGGATGTTCCGCCGGGAGGATTTCTGCTGACTTCTTCGGACTGGACGCTTGCCGAGCCTTCGTTGAACCGGCTCTCGATGGCCGAGGGCGTGCATTTCGCACTGGCGCTGTGGCAGGCGGGCATGGCGGATGACGCGTTTGCACTGCTGCGCGGCAACCTGCTCGACTCGATGTATCTGGGGCTCTGCCCGGGCAATCTTCATGTAACCTCAGCGCTCGATCCGCATCGTGGAGAGACGCAACGCGACGCCGGCGATCCGCTCGGCATTACCGCGCGGGCCGTGGTGGAGGGCCTGTTCGGCGTGCTGCCCGATATGCTGCGCGGCACGTTGACGGTGCGGCTCGGCTTTCCTTCGGAGTGGAACGAGGCGCGGCTGGTGCATCCGGAGATCGAGATTGAGTGGCGCAGAGACGGACTGCATGAGACGCTCGCGATCACGAGCCGTCTGCCGCAGCCGGTTGCGCTCACGCTGGTGCTGCCGGCGCGCACGACGTCCGATCCCGTGGTGCTCTCAAACGGACACGCGTACCCTTTCGCCTTCGATGCCGATGCGACCGGCACGCCGCGGCTGGTGCTGACGAACTTTCCTCCGGCGACGGCGTGGCAAATCGACGTTCGCTGGCACGGGCGGCCGCCGATTGCCGTGCCTGCGCGGGCGACTTACAGGGTGGGCGAGCGGATTGTGTTGCCGATGCCGCTGACGATCGGGATGCTTGATGATCCGCAGGGCTGCCTGAGCACTGGCGGCGTGGCAAACCGGGTGGGGCGACATGCCGTCTTCGCGCGCGTGGTCGAGGAGAAGTGCGGTTACTGGCTTCCGATTCCGCTTG
>CAXTJC010000336.1:0-4192 GCA_964244225.1 uncultured Acidobacteriaceae bacterium | reverse complement strand
GATCCCAGAACTGCCTATGTCGTCGAGCGCCTGACTGTAAATGTTCCTCGCACCAAGACCGTCAAGTCTCGCTCGCGTGACACAAAGAAGTCCACATCGAAGCGGCGCGCCCTTACTGCCGCCTAAGGATTCTTATGCCAGACGTAACCTTCACCGTAGACGGCAAGCAGCTCACCGCCCCCGCCGGCACCCTCCTCATCGACGCTTGCAAGGCCTCCGGCATCGAGATCCCGGCCTTCTGCTACTATCCCGGCCTCTCGCTCCAGGCCGCCTGCCGCATGTGCGTCGTGCGCATCGAGAAGATGCCCAAGCTCCAGACCGCCTGCACCACCCCGGTCGCCGAAGGCATGGTCATCCAGACCGAGACGCCCGAGATCGCGCAGGCCCGCAAGTCCACCCTGCAACTCCTGCTCGGCAACCATCCGCTCGACTGCCCCGTCTGCGACGCCGGCGGCCAGTGCGAGCTGCAGGACATGACCTTCAAGTACGGCGCGGCCGACAGCTTCTACGCCGAACCCAAGAACCATCGCGAAGAGCAGAAGTGGTCGCCGGTCGTCTACTTCGATCGCCCGCGCTGCATCCTCTGCTACCGCTGCGTGCGCATGTGCGGCGAAGGCATGGACATCTTCGCACTTGGCATCCAGAACCGCGGCTCGTCCTCCATCATCGCGCCCAATGTTCCAGCGTCCGAGTCTCCCGACAACCTCGCCCACCTCGACTGCGAGCAATGCGGCATGTGCATCGACGCCTGCCCGGTCGGCGCCCTCACCTCCGGCACCTATCGCTACAAGACCCGCCCCTGGGAGATGAACCACGTCGCCACCATCTGCACCCACTGCGGCGACGGCTGCAAGACCACCCTCGGCGTACGCGCCACCACCGACGGCACCGAGATCATGCGCGGCGACAACCGCGATAAGAGCGGCATCAACGGCGACTTCCTCTGCAACAAGGGCCGCTACGCCTTTGACTTCGCCAACCACGAAGACCGCCTCACCAAGCCGCTCGTCCGCCAGCCCGACGGCGTACTCAAGCCCGTCACCTGGGAGGTCGCGCTCGACCACGTCGGTAAAAAACTCCGCGAGCTCCGCGACACGCGCGGCGGCAAATCAATCGGCGTCGTCGGCGGCAACCGCCTCACCAACGAAGAGGCCTACCTTCTGCAGAAGTTCGCCCGCACCGTCCTCGGCACCAACAACATCGACCACCACCGCACCGCCGACTACGTCACCTTCGCCCGTGCGCTCGCCGGCAGGGGCGCCCGCACCGCCTCGCAGCGCGATAACCAGACCGCGCCCGCGATCCTTCTCGTCGGCGGCGATCCCTCCAACCAGAACCCCCTCACCGCCTGGAATCTCCGCACCGACGTCCGCATCAACCGCGCCCGGCTCTACGTCGCCAACTCCGGTGAAATAAAGCTGCGCCGCCAGGCCAAGGCCTTCGTCCAGCTCGCGCCCTTCGGCTATGACGCCTTCGCCAGCTACCTCGCGGGCGATGAGGCCTCCGCCTCGGGCGCCCTTGAAGGCGGCGACGCCAGCAAGCTCACCAGCTTTCGCGACGCTCTCCACGCCGAAGAGTCGCTCCTCATCCTCATCGGCTCCGAGCTACGCGGCCGCGCCCTCGAAGCCCTGATCGAGTTCGGCCTCACCCTGCCCAACGCCAAGTTCGCCCTGCTCTCTGACTACGTCAACAGCCGTGGCGCCGCCGACATGGGCCTGCTCCCGGACATGCTGCCCGGCTACACCCCCGTCGCCTCGCCCGCCGCCTTCGCCGAGTACACCGCCCCCTCTGCTGGGGCAGACCTCACCGCCCCCGGCCTCGATCTGCTTGAGACCTTCGACGCCGCAGCCCGCGGCGAACTCTCCGCCCTCTACGTTGTCGGCGCCAACCCCGTCGCCCGCTATGGCGTCGATCCCGCCGCTCTCAAGAACACCTTCGTCGTCGTGCAGGAGATGTTCCTTACCGAGACCGCCGCCCTCGCCGACGTCATCCTTCCCGCCGCCAACCTCTACGAGAAGTCCGGCTCCGTCACCAACAGCTACGGCGATCTGCAGCAGGTCAACAAGGCTGGCGACCGCGCCGGCGTCCGCTCGGACTTCGAGATGATCGTCCGCATCGCCGACAAGATGGGCGCGCACATCCCCTCGCTCATCCCCTTCGGCAAAGGCCTGCGCGCCGACATGGGCCAGACCCGCGGCGCGCAATCGGGCGAGGCCGACCGTCATGCCGTGTGGTTAACGGCGAACAACCTTGAGCCGCGCGTCAGCCCCTTCGACCCCTACGCCATCCTCGACGAGATCCAGCGCCTCGTCCCCGGCTACGATCTCCTCCGCCTCCAGCTCCTCTCCGGCAACGACCAGCACCTATCGCCGCCGGCCGAGCTCGTCCAGATCCAACCCGCCTCACCCCGCCGCGACCTCGTCCTCCCGGCCAACGACTCTCTCTTCACCTCCGGCACCCTCGGCCGCTACTCCACTATGCTGACCGACCTGCAGGCCTATGAAGGCCGCCGGACCGAGCAGCTCAACCAAACCGCCGCTGACTGATCTCTAAACCAAGGACATGCGGCACTCTTGAAAGTGCCCCCAAGTGTGCCGCACTCTGTAGAAGGATTGTCATCCTGAGCGCAGCGAAGGATCCCCGCACGTCGCTCCGAGTTAGCAACACATGTCGGAGCTCCAGCCATGAGCCTCTCTGATCTCCTCAACCCGCTCGAGTCCGTCCCCCTCGGCATCCTCGCTGCCGAGATCGCAGCAACAATCACTCTCAGCCGGCGAAAAATAAAACGAAGACTTCTTTTCATCATCGGCTCGTACCTGCTGTGTGTCGCAGCGGCGCTCGCCTTCGGCCTCATCGTTCATGACGAGTTCGGCTACGGCTTCATCCCGCTTCTCGTCATCACAGCGCCCTGGCAGCTGCTGCATGTACGGCTTCCTGAATCCGCCTTCACCAGCGACATAGCGCAAATGGCCTTCGGTTTGGCCTTCAACTGCGCCCTCTTCTTCCTCATCGACCGACTCAGTTATCCTAAGCACAACATCTCAGGCCGACACGCGACGACATAGAGGAGCAACACCAGCCGAATGACCCACCTCAGCCCATTCATCACCTTCCTTCTCCTCAGCATCCTGAAGATCCTCGTCGTCTTCGTCCTCACCCTCACCGCCGTCGCCTACACCGTTCTCCTCGAGCGCAAGGTCCTCGGCCGCATGCAAAATCGCTGGGGACCCAGCCGCGTCGGCCCCTTCGGCCTACTGCAGCCGCTCGCCGACGGCATCAAGCTCTTCCTCAAAGAAGACCTCCTCCCCATCGCCGCCGAGAAGCCCCTCTTCATCGCCGCGCCCATGATCGCCCTCGTCTGCGCCCTCGTCTCTATCTCCGTCGTTCCCTTCGGCGCGCCCTACCACATCGCCGGCGTCGACATGTTCGACATCTCCGACATCAACATCGGCCTGCTCGTCATCCTCGGCATCACGTCGATCGGCGTCTATGGCATCGCGCTCTCGGGCTGGAGCTCCAACAACAAATTCGCCCTGCTCGGCAGCCTCCGCGCCACCTCGCAGATGATCTCCTACGAGCTCGCCCTCGGCCTCTCACTCGTCGGCGTCGTTCTCCGCGCCGGATCACTCCGCCTGCGCGACATCGTCGGCTCGCAGTCCGCGCACGGCATGCTCTCGTGGAACGTCTTCGGCGGCTTCCAGACCGTCGCCTTCATTATCTACCTGCTCGCCGCCTACGCCGAAACCAACCGCGCCCCGTTCGACCTCCCCGAAGCCGAGTCCGAGCTCGTCGCCGGCTACCACACCGAGTACTCCTCGATGAAGTTCGCCATGTTCTTCATGGCTGAGTACGCCAACATGATCACCGTCTCCTGCGTCGCCACGCTGCTCTTCTTCGGCGGCGCAACCAGCGCCTTCGGCCACACCTTCGACGGCTTCCTGAACAACGCCTTCTTCAACGCCATCCTGCCCATCGTCTGGTTCGTCGCCAAAATCCTGTTCTTCCTTCTGCTATTCATCTGGGTCCGAGCCACCGTCCCGCGCTTCCGCTACGACCAGCTCATGGGCTTCGGCTGGAAGTTCCTCCTGCCCGTAGCCATGGTCAACATTCTCGTCACCAGCCTCGTGCTCGCTATTCGCGGTTAGGAAAGAAGCCTGCGCAATCTGATTCCCGTAACGATATGTCACTTTAC